>CAZXCO010000547.1:0-7530 GCA_964639095.1 uncultured Solibacteraceae bacterium | reverse complement strand
GCCGATTTGCCCGGTCAGCAGCGCCAGATTGCAGATTCCGTTCACCGTCGCGGTGCCGATCGTGCTGTGGTTCACCCCCATCGTCCAGCCGATGAAGGCGGCTTTGGCGCGCCCGTAAAGGACGGCGGTCTTGAACAGGAGTTCCGGACTGAGCCCGGTGATTTCCGCCACCCGCTCCGGCGTATAGCGCTCGAGAAATTTTTCCAGCTCCGCAAAGCCCGTGGTGTGCTTCTCGATGTAATCCCGATCGATCAGGTTGTACCGGATCAGGATGTGGGCGATCCCGTTGATCAGTGCCAGGTCCGAGCGCGGCTTCAGCGGAAGATGCAGGTCCGCCATCATCGCCGTCTTCGTGACGCGCGGGTCGGCCACGATCAGCGTTTTATCGGGATTGGCTTCCAGGTACTGGCAGAGGATCGGATGATTGTCCGCCAGATTGGAGCCGATCAGCAGCACAACGTCCGCGCGCTCCATGTCTTCGTAGGAGCCCGGAGGCCCGTCGCTGCCGAACGACAGCTTGTAGCCGGAGACCGCAGTCGCCATGCAAAGCGTCGTGTTGCCGTCGTAGGTATTGGTTCCGAAGCCGAGCTGCACCAGCTTGCCCAGCGTGTAGAGTTCCTCGGTCACGAGCTGGCCGGTGCTGAGCACCCCGAGTGCTTCCGGGCCGTACTTCGACTGCACGCCGCGGAAGCGCTCCACCATGGTTGCGATCGCCTCTTGCCAGCTCACGCGTTCGAGTTTTCCGTTTTTGCGCAGCAGGGGATGCTTCGCGCGGTTCTCCGCTGCGATGGTGTAGTGCTCCGAGAGTCCCTTCGGGCACAGCTTGCCGCGATTCACGGGGTGAGAGGCCAGCGCGCGCGACGAAACCGCGCGGCCGTCTTTCACCCCGATCTCGATGCCGCAGCCGACCGAACAATAGCCGCAGGTGGTGGGCACCCACCGCTCCGGAATCTTCTGCGCCGACGTGTACCCGGTGGATTCGCTGCGCGCGAATTTATAATCCCCGGCCAGGTTATCCAGCCCGATAATGCGTTTCCAGTTCATGCCGCCCTCGCTCCACTGAAGGCCGCGGCGATGTTTTTCGGCACCACGCTGACGAAGAACAGATAGCGTCCGAGCAGTTCACCCGCAAGGGCGGCGGCGAAGGCGCACGTCATGAGCACGCCGGAACCTGCCGTGAGCGGGACTACGATTCCCGCGACGATCAGAATCAGGAGGCGCGTCACAAACAGCGCGCGCAGTCTGCCCGCGAGCAGCATCGCGGAAGAGCGCAGCTCGAACGTTTCGGATTGCGAAAGCCAGAGAAACTTTCCGGCCTGGACGAGAAGCTGGACGGCGGCTCCTGCCACCGAAGCCAGTAACAGCGGTGACGGCGAATCCGGGATCAGCACATGAACAAAGGCCGGGCCCAGCAGCAGCGCCGTCGAGAAGAACTCCGCGACCGTATAGCCGCTGCACCAGGCCGGCCGTGCGCGCACGATGTAGATGCGCGCCGAACACGTGACGCCCGCGATTCCGGCGAGCGCTGTTGCAAAACCCGCAAAATCGCGGCCTGCCATTCCCAGGAACAGCATTGCGGCGAACGCTCCCGCGGCCCCAGCGAACAAAGAAAGCGTCAGCACTTCCCGGCTGAGCCAGGATCGTCGCAGGCCCCGCATCGCCCTCCACGCATGAACAGGGCGCCCGAGGTGCATGGTGGACGCTCCGAGGCTGATTCCGGCCAGCGCGAGCGAAGCCAGCGCGGCAATCTTCAGATCCGCACTCGCTGCGCGCTGAAATCCGAGCATCCAGAGCCCGATGAATGCTCCCACGCACAATTGGGTCATCACGAGCATGAAGACCAGTGGCCAGTGCGGATGCTCCGGCCCCACACGATTTGTATCCACGCGCCCGAGATCGGGAGTGAGGTTATCCGGCAGAGTCACGCGGGTGGTCGAGATGCTGTCGTCCGCCGAAGGAAGTCCCGGCGCGTTGGCGGAAAGATAATCGCGCCGCCACTCCGCCACGTTCACGATCTCGATGGCGATGGCGCCTTCGGGACAGGCGGCCACGCACGCCGGCGCCATATTGTCGGCCAGGCGGTTGTGGCACATGTCGCACTTGCCGACGACCCCGCGTTCGGGGTTGTACTGCGGGACGCCATAAGAGCAGTTCCACGTGCAGTACTGGCAGCCGATGCAGGCGTCGGCGCTGTGCACCACGACGCCCGTGACGGGATCTTTCGTGTAAGCTTCCACCGGGCAGCCGATCAGGCATGAGGGTTCGACGCAGTGATTGCAGCCCATCGAAAGATAATGCCGCTGCGTGTTCGGGTAGTAGCCGCCTTCCACCTCTCCCACGCGGCGCCAGTTCAGGGCCGCCGGGTTCCCGTTCTGTTCGTTGCAGGCGACGACGCAGCACTTGCACCCGATGCACTTCGTCATATCGAAGTGGAAGCGGTATTGTTCGCCCGCTTCCAAAGGCCGCGAAGGGATCAATCGGGCCGGGGAGGTTTCGATCCGGACCAGGCCGCGAGGCGGCGCCGCGGCGTAAAGCAGCGGGCTATCCAGCAGCGGCAGCGTCGTCATCTTGCGTCTCCTTTTCCAGACACACGTATCCAGACACACGTATCCACACCCACGTATCCAGACACACGTATCCAGACACGCGTATCCACACCCACGTATCCACACCCACGTATCCTGCGGGCTCCACGAAGGTTCCCTGGCGAGGGCGCGATTTCTCAGACCCGCGCGACGATACACTACGATCGCGCGGCTTGCAAAAGTCTTTTGCGATTTCAGCTCCGCGGGGAGCCTGAAGGTGGGAAACGCACGGGGTCCCGAAACTGGTCCGGAAAACCCGTTTGTTTTCGCGGTTGAGCTATCGTCAGATTAGCACTCCGCGGGTGAGAGCGGAAAAAGATATTTTTTATCGGCCCAATCGCCCCCGGATTTATGCCCGGTTAATTCGGAGCCGATTCAATTGTTTCAAATCGAACACAAGACCCGGCGCTACCGTTTCTTGGGAGCCTTGCCGCCTTTGTCCTCGGTGTAATGCTGCAGGTCCTCGTTCCCCTCGATACAGCCGAACTCCATCTGCTCATAGGGGTGGCCGTCGGACATCTTCGTTTGCCGGTTCCGCGTCAGATTCCAGCGTGCGGTCCACGGCTGTGTATAGATATCCGGGTCTGTCATCGTCGCTTCATAAACGATCGTGTTGGCATCCTTCGGCGTGAATTTTTCGGTCACGTGGAGGGCTTCCGTCTTGAAGTTGCCTGAGGTGTCGAACCAGGTTCTGGTGTTCTGATTGGTGGTGTCCACCACGAGAGTATCGCCCTCCCAGTGGCCAACCGGATCGCCCTGGAATAACCGGATTTTTGGATCGATATGGGGACGATTATCCGTTGGAATAATCCGAACGGTATGCATGAATTCAGAAAGCTGTACGAAATATTTCGGCGTCTGAATGATCTGCAGGCCGAACTGGTTGGACTCGCTGTGGGGCACGCCCGACTCGTAGCAATGCAGCTCGGGCTCATCTGCCATATGGTGCTCAAGGATATCCTGCTGTCTGGCGCGCGCTTCAGGCTTATAGGGAATCTTCCCGTCCGCCGGATCGATGATGCGATTGCCGCCGCCGCCGAGTCCAAAGCCCGCCGCGGCCGCCGCACCTCCTCCGCCTCTTGCACCCCGTCCCGCGGGAGGGCCGCCGCCTCTTGCGCCGCCGCCGCGCCGCGGCGTGGGTTCAATGTTGGTAATGGCCGGCGCGGTCCAGAATCCCTGCATGTCCGGGTGGCCGTCGGGCAGCCGGGGCATTGGTCCTGCGGGCTCCGCGGGGGCGCCACGCCCGCGTCCGAAGCCGCCGCCCTGACCGAGGGCCGGAGGAACAGCGATGACGCTCGCTCCCGCCACGAGAGCAACTCCTAAAATGAAGCTCTTCATTCCGGCATACTCCATGCAAGCCCTCCTTCGCTGACTCCGGGCGTCACTTGCCGAACGCCAGATCCTGGCACTCATATTCCATCAGCCGGGCAGTCGGTCCCGTCTTTTCAACCATGGGCACGGCGATCTTCCAGTCCTTCGTAAATGTTTTGGGATCGCTGATCGTGGCCTCATAAAGCAACGAAGCGGGCCCGGTGCGCGTAAACCGCTCGGTAACGTGCAACTGGTCGCTATGGTGATTCCCCGCTTTATCCAGCAGCGTCTGGTCGTTGAAGTTCGTCACATCCACCACGAGGCTGTTGCCTTCCCAGTGACCTCTGGAGTCTCCATCCCACAGGCCGGGAAAATCAAGGTGGGGTGAGCCATCCAGATAAATCACCCGATAAACGTGCGCATATTGGGAAGCGATCGCGACATATTTTTCCGTTTCGAAAATCTGAAACGGGTAACCCATATACATGAGGCGCGGCACGCCGGGCATGTAGCAACGGTTTACGAGATCGACTTTTTTGGCGTTTTTCGCATTCTGAGCGCGTTTCGCAGCGCCGTCGGAAGTGTACGGAATCCTGCCGTTTGGCGGGTCCTTGATATAGCCGCCCTTTTCCAGATTGTCGACCGGCTTCGCTGGCTGCCAGATGCCCTGCAGGTCCGGCTGGTTGTACCAGGTTTTGGAGACCGTGAAGGTTTTGGCGTTCTTCTTTTGAGCGAAGAGCGGCGTCACGGACGCGCACAGCAGGACGGTCCCGGCGACCGTGGCAGCCGCAAACGGGAAGCCGCACAGGCGGGAGCCCGCCGCGCGGAAGAAGACTCGATTTCTCATCTTGGACTTTGTTCCCTCTCCTGGCGGTAAATGGAAACGAGCGGGAGGCGTCGTTCAGGGCAGAGCGGAATCTACTGAGGATTCTCGCCTCTTCCTCCACGTCCGCCGCCCTGCACGGGTACGGGAGACGAGTTCAGTGTGATTCGCCGCCCGTCGGCGAAATCCACGCTCTGCGCCCACATGAGGTTCGTGCCGTCTTTGGAGAGATAGCCGTTGACTGTCAGCTCCTCGCCGCCCTTGATCATGCTCTGGCGCCACCCGGCCCGATAGAGCCCGTTCGGAGGAGGTGTCTCCGCGGTCCAGGTTTCGGTCTTGCCGTCCGGCGTTGTCACTTCAAAGATGAGGTGGGAATGCGGATTGACCCAGTCCATCTTGACGGCCTTGCCCTTGATGCTTACGGGCTTCGAGTTGTCGTACTCGGCCGCGAATGAATGGTGGGCCAACAGCGGCACGGCGGCCGTCAAAAGGCCCGCGAAACCGGCGAGGATGGAAAGCTTGATCTTCAAGTCAACACCTCCTTGCTTCCACGCCTGTGCAGTATATCAGGATGCGCGCCCCGAGATAAGGCACGGATAAGGCGTGGGCGCGGCTCCGGGACCCGCATCAGCGGGCATTAAAATGCGGGGGAGCCTCGCGGGACGGGACCATTTCCGGACCGGCGCCGTCATATTTGCGAATTTGAGAAAATCACTCTGATGACTGACTGGCCCTGGCCGGATTCCCTGGATGCCCTGATCGCCGCGCCCCGGCATCACAAGCTGGTGCTTGAAAACGATCGCGTGCGTGTTCTCGACACACGCATTCCCGCGGGAGACCTCGTCCCTGTTCACACGCACCGCTGGCCCGCAGTGTATTACACGATTGCGGGCGGCGATTTCGTCCGTCGCGATGGCGACGGGAACGTGCTCCTCGACACGCGGATTCACCCCAATCCGACGCGGCCGGCGGCGCGATTCATCGAATCTCTGCCGCCGCACTCCGTGGAGAACGTCGGCTCGACGGAAATTCATCTCGTCAGTTTCGAAATGAAGGATTCCTAGGTTGGGATTGCGCCCATGATCTCCCGGCCTTTGTTCACCGGGCCGACTCAGAGGGCGATCAGTTTCGCGCCAGCCATATCCTGAGGAATGTCGCGGCTCCGGATCGCGTCCTCGAAATTGCGCCGCGCCATTCTGGCGTGTTCGCGCACGAGAGCTTCGGCTCGCATGCCTTCCCGTGCGGCGATCGCATCCACAATCTGGCAGTGCTGGTCCGCCGAGATGATGAATAATTCCCGCAATTCCCCCGAAATGGTCTGGCGTTTCAGGAAGGCGCTGGGCGAAGCGAACGGAAGCGTGGACGCACGTTTGATGGCGTGCTGCAGCATTCGGCTCTGCGCCAGTTCGGTCAGGCCGGCGTGGAAGCTTGCGTTGAGATCGATATAACGCTGGAAGCCGTCGATGGTCAGCCGCGACCGGCGCACGAGCTTCACGATTTCCCGCGCAATGGCTTCGACCGGATCGAGCGAATGCACGTCCTGGAGACGTTCGGCGGCCAGCCGGGCCGCCGCGCCATCCAGCAGGCCGCGCAGTTCGATGGCGTCGTTAATATCGTTGGTCGAGAAGCGCTGCACCACGAATCCGCGACGTGGGTGAATTTCGAGAAATCCCTCGTGTGCAAGGCGTTCGAGCGCCAGATGCAGCGGAATGCGCGAGACGTTGAGCTTCGCCGCGAGGGGGACCTCGCGAATTCGCTCACCAGGCCGGAAGAGACCCTGTACCAGCATTTCGCGGAGAGCCAGCGTGGCTCGCGCGGTCTGCGAGGAGGGGCGCGAATCTTCGCTGGGGGGAAGCTCTTCGAGTCCGGACTGCCGGCGTTGCATGGTTCAGAGTGCCTTCCTTTATTCGATTAGATCACTTGCCGGGCCCTTGTGTGCAGGTATGCATATTGCATGCAAAATGTGTGCGGCATCACGCGCGGTGCGGTTGCGTTTGCGCACGTCAAAATCATGCATTAATGCTTGTAAATGCACGTAATTTCACAATATTGACAGGTTCATTATGCCGCCGCTATACTACCTCACAACTCGCTTATTGCATGCGTTTTAAGAAGGGGCCAGTCAGAGTGTGTTATCCGCGGCGCCTGTCGGTCCGGAAAAATCCGCGCCTCAGCGCTCTTGCGTGGTGCGCCGGACGCGCGCCCTTTGTTCTTATCGCGCCGTTCTTGTCGATCGCTCAATCCGCGGCGGTGCAGTCCACCACAGCCGTGGCGCCGGGTTCCGGGAAAGCCCGGGCGGCTTGGCCTCCCGCAGGACCCGCTCCCAAAAAGGCCGAAGGCAAGCCCGACATCTCCGGAGCCTGGGCGCCCAATGCCATTCGCCAGAATGTCGACCTGCTCCGCACCGGAGTCGAGATTCCTTTTCAGCCGTGGGCCGAAAAGCTCTATAACCAACACAAGTCCAACATCTCGAAAGACGATCCTGAAGCGCGTGGCCTGCCTCCGGGTGTGCCCCGCATGAGCACGACGCCGTATCCCTTCCGGATCGTTCAGACCCCGGGCTCACGCTCATTGTGTATGAAGGCGGCACGCACGTGTGGCGCCAGATCTTCACCGACGGGCGGTCCCACCAAAAGGACCCCAATCCTTCCTGGCTGGGCGATTCCATCGGCCACCGGGAAGGCGGCACGTTTGTCGTTGACGCCATTGGTTGCAACGGCAAGGCATGGATCGATGAAGCCGGCCTGCCGACCACAGACAGGCTGCACGTCATCGAGAAGTTTCATCGGATCGATCTGGGCCATATGAGAT
>CAZXCO010000546.1:0-1639 GCA_964639095.1 uncultured Solibacteraceae bacterium | reverse complement strand
GTGCGCGGCGGCGTGCCCGTCCAACTGCATCTATATTGAAGCGGCCGAAAATACCGACAAGGTGCGCATCAGCGGCGGCGAGCGCTACGCGAAGGTCTACAACATCGACTACAACCGCTGTATTTTCTGCGGTTATTGCGTGGAAGCCTGCCCCACCGACGCGATCACGCACGGGCACGGCTTTGAAGTGGCCAGCTATAACACGTCCACGCTGGTCTATACGAAAGAAGACATGCTGGCGCCCATTCCGCCCGGCGCCCACCCGCCCGTCATCCGCGAGGCGGCTGAAGCCTCCGGGCACTAACGGGCATCTATCGATCGAGGCGGCAGAGTTCGAAAATCCGCGAGAATCTGCCGGACGCCCATGTTTGCTGTCATCCGGGAACAATTCGAGACCATCTTTCGCGAGGACCCGGCCGCCAAGAGCCGCCTCGAAATCATCCTCTGCTATCCCGGGTTCCACGCCGTTCTGCTGCACCGCGTCGCGCATCGTCTGTTTAAGGCCAACGTGCCCATCCTCCCGCGGTTCGTCTCGCAGATTTCGCGGTTTCTGACAGGAATCGAGATCCACCCCGGGGCCAGCATCGGCCGCCGCTTTTTCATCGATCACGGCATGGGCGTCGTGATCGGCGAAACCACCGAGATCGGCGACGACGTGCTGATTTACCAGGGCGTTACGCTGGGCGGCACCGGAAACGAGCAGGGCAAACGGCACCCGACGATCGGCAACAACGTCGTCATCGGAACCGGCGCGAAGGTGCTGGGCCGGATCCAGATCGGCAACAACGTAAAGATCGGAGCGGGTTCGGTTGTGGTCCGGCCCGTGCCGGACTATTCGACCGTGGTGGGCATTCCGGGGCGTGTCGTACGCATGAGGTCGGTCCCGGACGGCGTGCTCGAACACGGGCAGTTGCCGGACCCGGAAGGCCAGGAGATCAACGACCTGAAGGAGCGAGTGGCGGAACTGGAAAAGACCGTCAAAACGCTGCTGGCGGCCGTGATGCCAAACGCCGCCCGGCGGTCCTGAGCGCCGCCGCTCCGGACGTTCACCCTCCGCTAACGAAGATAGGCGCGCAGCGCATCGACCAGTTCGTCGGCGGCGCGGGCCTGCTCTTTTGTCTGGTTTTTTTTATCCAGCAGGTGAAACCGGATGTGGCCCTCGATCACTTCGGCCATCAGAGCGTCCATGGCGCCACGGCAGGCGGAAATATTGTGAAGCACTGCAGAGCACTCCGCCTCCTCGTTCAACTCACGTTCGATCGCTTCCACCTGCCCGCGGATGCGTCTGACACGGTTCAGTAACTTTCGTTTTTCTTCGGTTGTGTGTGCCATGTCTTCTCTGGCGTTGTGTCTTTACAAGGATACCCCCGCCGGTATACGCTGGTCATGCGGCTCCCGGCTCCGGCCCTGCCGGGCGCGCAGATCATCCACAGGAAGACTTATGCCGACCCGCTGCGCTGCGCTGCCGCCTTTTCTGCGTCTCTGCGCTCTTTATGCGTGCGCCGTGGCACTTCCGGCGCAGGAACCTTCCGCCCCCGCCGACGCCTCTGAGCGCTGGAATCTCTACTATCAGGCCACTTCGGTGGGCCAGTATCACGGCACGTTTCAATCTCCTTACAGCGGCGTGAACAGCCTTTCA
>CAZXCO010000545.1:0-4539 GCA_964639095.1 uncultured Solibacteraceae bacterium | reverse complement strand
TTTCGAAGTGACCAATTCACGCAACGGCTATACGAAGAAGTACTGAGCCGCATCGCCCCGGCATAATGAGCATATGGAACAACGAAGGCTCGGGTCTCCCGGCCTGACGTCTTCCGCGATCGCACTCGGCTGCATGAGCATGTCGGATCCGGATGGACGCAGCGAGGCGGCCGAACAGGAGTCGATCGGCACGATCCTGCAGGCGATCGATTCGGGCGTGACTCTGCTGGATACGGGTGATTTCTATGGCATGGGCCACAACGAAATGCTCATCGGGCGGGCGATTCGCGGCCCCCGGCGAAAGCAGGTTCAGCTCTCGGTGAAGTTCGGAGCGTTGCGCGACCATCGCGGCGCCTTCATTGGTTTCGACGCACGCCCCGTATTTGTGAAGAGTTCCCTTGCGTGCACGCTGCAGCGGCTCGGAACCGACTATGTGGATTTCTATTTTCCGGCGCGCGCGGACCCCGCGGTTCCAATCGAAGAAACCATCGGCGCTGTGGGCGACCTGATCCGCGAGGGCAAGGTCTTGTATGCCGGTTTGTCGGAGGCCTCCGCCGGCACGATTCGCCGTGCCCACGCCGCCTGTCCGCTCAGCGCTCTCGAGATCGAGTACTCCCTGTGGTCACGCGACATGGAAGAGGACGTGCTTCCGGCTGTGCGCGAGCTCGGCATCGGTGTACTGGCCTACAGCGCGCTGTCGCGCGGGCTCCTCACTGGCGCGATGACGGCCGGACGTCCGCCCGGCGCCGGCGACTTTCGAACCCATTTCCCGCGCTTCCAGGGAGACAATTTCCTGGCGAATCTGCAACTGGTCGAGAGGCTGCGGGCGATTGCGGAAAGCCGATCGGCGACGGTGCCGCAGGTCGCGATTGCCTGGGTGCTGGCCAGGGGAAACGACATTGTTCCTGTGGTGGGAACGAAGCGGCGCACGTATCTGGCAGAGAATCTCGCGTCGGCGGACCTTCATCTGAGCGCCGATGAAATCGGAGCCATCGAACAGGCCGTGCCGAAAGGCGCGGCGGCGGGAGAGCGATACCCGGCACAGGCCATGGCGGCATTGAACGGCTGATGACCGCACCGGCGCCGCTCTATCTCGAGGATCTTCGCACCGGCATGCGTTTTTGCTCCGGCGAATATGAAATGACGGCGGAGAGAATCAAAAGCTTCGCCGAGGCATTCGATCCGCAGCCCTTCCATCTCGATGAAGCGGCCGGCAACGCCAGCATCTTTCACGGCCTTGCCGCCAGCGGCTGGCACACGGCGGCCGTCACCATGCGGCTTCTGGCCACCAGCGGCCTGCCTTTCGCGAAAGGCATCATCGGCCTCGGCGGCGAGCTTTCCTGGCCGCGCCCCACCCGGCCGGGCGACATTCTGACCGTGGAGAGCGAGATCCTGGATATCCGGGCTTTGCGCTCGAAGCCCGACCGTGCGATCGTCTCAGTTCGAAGCACGACGCGCAACCAGCGCAGCGAGGAGGTCCAGATCTTTACGTCAAAAATACTGGCGTTCCGGCGGCCCGAAGAGGGAGGAGACTCATGCGAACCCTCGTAGTCGGGGCGGGCGCCGTCGGTGGTTACTTCGGAGGCAGGCTGGCAGCGGCGGGCCGCGACATCACATTTCTCGTCCGGCCGCGCCGCGCGGCCGAACTTACGGCTTCCGGACTGCGCATTCGCAGCCGCTACGGCGATGTGACGATTCCCGCGCCCCGAACGGTGCTCGCGGCCGATCCGGGAGCGGACTACGATCTGGTGCTGCTCAGTTGCAAGGCTTACGATCTGGATGGAGCGATTGCGGATCTTGCGCCCGCAGTTGGTCCGAAGACCGCCATCCTGCCGCTGCTGAACGGAATGAGGCATCTGGAGACTCTGCGCAGCCGCTTCGGCAGCGAGAGAGTGCTGGGCGGGGAGTGTTTTATCGCGGCCACGCTCGGCGCAGATCGCGAGATCGTGCATATGGGCGAGCCTCACGGGCTGACGTGGGGCGAACTCGACGGAGTGCTGTCGTCGCGTGCCCGTTCCATCGAGGCGCTCATGCGGGGCGCACTCTTCAACGCGCGCGCCAGCGCGGAGATTCTGCTCGACATGTGGGAAAAGTGGGTCTTTCTCGCGACTCTCGCGGGGAGCACCTGTTTGATGCGCGCCCCGGTCGGAGATATCGTTGCCTCGCCGGGCGGCGGCGATTTCGTGCTTCGTCTTCTCGACGAGTGCCGTTCGGTGGCAGAGGCGGAAGGCTATGCACCGCGCGAGGCCTCACTGGCGCGAGCCCGCAGCACACTCACTGCACCCGGTTCGCCGTTGACAGCCTCCATGCTGCGGGACGTCGAAAACGGCGCTCCGGTCGAAGCGGACCACATCGTGGGAGATCTGATGCGGCGCGCGCGGTCGCGCGGAGTTGAGGTCGAGCTGCTGCCCCTTGTCTGGATGCACCTCAAGGCCTATGAGGCGCGGCGCCTGGCGGGAAGATAGCCCGTCTAAAGGAGGCGGAACTTCCCCTCGTCGTCGCGGAGCAGGCAGGTCCCCAGATATTGCTGCTTGGATTGGGACGCAGCGAGATCGTGATAGACAAATGCGTTCTTCACGAAGAAATGGCACACGACCGATCGCCGGGAAAGCTCCAGATTTCTTCTGGCCGATCCTCCGTGAATCAGGTTGGCGTGCCAGATCAGGACATCGCCCTTTTTCGCATGGAAGTACGCCGGTTCCAGCTCGCGCTCTTCCACCAGGCGCCGGATGTAGGGCTCGTAGCGCGCGTGATACGGAGCATAGCCCTGGGTCTTGAAGTCCTCCTCGGTGATTCCCACCTCTTTACTGAACACATAAGGCAGACGGTGGCTCCCGGGATAGTAGACCAGCGGACCGCAGTCGGGATGAATGTCTTCAAAAGCAATCCACGCCGCCGTGAGGTATCCCAGCGGATACGTTGTCATGTGAATCGAGTCCGAGTGTAAACCCTGTTGCGAGCCCTTGTGCGAAGCGATGGTCTGCAGCGGCTTCGGTTCGCGGCCTATGAGCAGCTGGATCGACCGAAGCAGGTCCGCATGCTTCAGAATCTGGCAGAACGCGCCGACTTTTTTGTGCGGGTTCAGATACCGGCCGGGATAAGGATCGCTCTCCCCGGCAGGTTCCGGCAGCAGCTTGATTCTTCCGTTCCGAACCGCTTTCTCGTAACCCTCCCAGACGCTGTCGAGAATCCGGCCTTCGATGAGATTGGGGAGAATGACATACCCGTGCGCGCTCCAGAGGCGGCAAAGTTCGGCCTCCGCGGGTGTGATTTCATTCCGGTGAAGGCGGCCGGCGATCTGGTCTTCGGCGTCGGGCAGGTCGAGCCATGGATAAGGGCCGGAATACGGAAAGTGCTCGGCGCGAAAGGCGGGCAAACTCGAAAATTTCACTGCCTGATCCGCAAATCGGCGCCGGAACGCCATTTCGTTCTCATTTTAACACGACGGGAGGGAAAGAGGCCGGGGAAAGCCGGGGCGCGACGGAGCCGTTGCGTAAGCCAGGCGCAGGCGGGGCGTAGAATGGGTGGATCTGGCCGGCATACCGGCGCGGAGGTGAAAGTGCGGCGACCGGTTTTCATTCTCCTGATTCTTCTGGCAGTACTTCTCCTTGTTGTACTCGCTCTCCCATTCCTGATCAATGCCAATCAGTTCCGTCCGGCGATCGAAAACGAATTGACGAAATCGCTCGGCAGGGACGTGAAGATCGGTGACCTGAAACTCGGGGTGTGGTCCGGAACGGTCGCGGCCAGCGATCTCTCGGTGGCCGATGATCCGTCGTTCAGCCGGATGCCCTTCCTGACCACCAAACGCCTGACGCTTTCGATCGAATTGCTGCCGGCGCTGTTTTCACGGAAGCTGAACATCACCGGCATTCGCATCGACACGCCCGAGATCGTTTTGATTCAGGCTCCGTCAGGACTATGGAATTTCTCCAGCATGGGTTCGAAAACGGCTCCGCGGCCGCAGCAGGCGGCCATTGCGCCGGGCGGAGGAAATCTGGCCCTCTCCATCGATTCGTTGAAGATCGATCATGCCCGCGTGTCGGTGAATCGCGGGGCGGCGCCGCAGATCCTCGAGAACGTCAACGTTGTGGTGAGCCACTTCGCGCCGGGTTCCGTATTTCCGTTCTCCCTCTCGGGACAGATCCGCGGGGGAGGGGATGTGGCGCTGGATGGCAAAGCCGGCCCGATCGATTCGTCGAACGCCGCCAACACGCCGCTGACCGCCAGCCTGAAATTGACGAAGCTGAATCTCGCAGGCTCGGGCGCCGTCCCGGCTTCCTCCGGTATCGATGGCCTGCTTTCCGCAGATGGCACCGCCAGCTCAAACGGACACGAGGTTCTGGTGAAGGGCAGGATTCAAGCCGAAAAGCTGAAGCTGGCTCCGGGCGCGACTGCCACGCGAAACCCTCTGCTGTTCGACGTCGATCTGACGGAAGACCTGGCGAAGCGGTCGGGGCACATGAACCGCGGCGATGTTTCGATCGGCGGAGTGAAAGGTACTCTGACCGGCGGCTGGAGCCAGCAGGGCGCCACACC
>CAZXCO010000544.1:0-5289 GCA_964639095.1 uncultured Solibacteraceae bacterium | reverse complement strand
CGACGCTCTTCCGGCGCGCGGCGGAGACGCTCCAGGACTTCAACTTCTGATGCTGTCCGAACGAGAAGGGGGGAACACCATGAAGAAGCACGTCAACCTCGCGATCGTGCTCGTGCTCGTGGCGTCCGCGGCGCTCCTCGCCGTGGCTCACCATGGGCCGCACACGTTCGGGTTCTTCAGCGGCGGTTGAAAGGCGACCGGCGCGGGGCCGTCGAATTTCGCGAGCCAGTAGGCTTCCTGAGCAGCCATATCGGGATTCCGGTGCTGCTCCTCCTGCCAGGTGATGAAGCGGCTGAACTGGACTTGCGGCGCGGCGGGAGCTTCGTCTCCCCTGCAGGCGGCGGCGTAGAGTTCGGCGATCTCCGTGAGAAGAACTCCCATCGACCAGCCGTCTACGACGATATGGTGCGCCGCCAGTGCGAGCACGTGCCGCTGTTCTTCGAGCCGCAAAAGGTGTGCGCGAAACAGGGGCGCCCGGGCAAGATCGAAAACCGAACGGCTTTGCTGGTCGAGCCATTCGGCCACTGCCACTTCGCGCTCACCCGGAAGTCTCGCCGAGAGATCGATCACAGGGCAGGCAAACGCAACTTCCGGCAGAATCTCCTGCACCTCGCCCGAATCGGCGATCCGCGTGCGCAGCGCCTCGTGGCGATGGACAACACCTTCCAGCGCCCGCATCAGGCTCGACTCGCGCAGAGGACCGCGCAATTCGAGAGCGAGGCAGACGTTATAGGCCAGAGACCCGGATTCCCCCAATTTCGCCAGCGCCCAAAGCTGCCTCTGCGCCTCGGTCAAAGGCAGCGTATGCGCCGCCGCGCGCGGGCCGGGAGCAACGGCCCGCGGGGTTTCATCCCAGAATCCGCCTTCGCGCATTTCCGCGAGGCTGCTTCGGACGGCGGCGACTATCGTTTCGATATCGCGATCGGAGTGCGCAGTCGACAAAAAACACGTGCGCCCTTCCCACACGTAGACGCCCTTTTCGATGAGATGGTGATAGAGCAGATCCATCTCCAGAGGCTGGTAGACGTAGCTCGTGTTGCCTGCGAGCGCGAGCCGGAAAAGGGAACCGAAGTGCTGCGTTGCGACAGGCACGCCGGCCTCTGCGAAAACGCCGTTGAGTTGCGCGGCAAGGCGGGCCGTCCGATCATTCAATTTCTGCTGCAGACCAGGCCCTTCCGCCTTGAGATGCCTGAGCACGGCAAGTGCACTCGCCATCGCGAGCGGATGCTTGCAGAAGGTGCCCGCAACGAATGTCTTCGGCATCTCCGGCTGAGAGGCGTCGCCGTAGTTCCACGCGCCGCCGTCGACGCGATCCAGATAAGCCGCCGTGCCCGCCACAACTCCGATCGGCATGCCGCCGCCGAGGATCTTGCCGTAAGTCGCGAGGTCGGCCCGGACATCGAACCACGCCTGCGAGCCCCCCGGATGAATGCGAAAACCGGTGATCACTTCGTCGAAAATCAGCGCAACGCCCGAAGCGCGCGTGATCTCTCGAAGCCGCTGCAGGAACGCACGCGGCTGCAATCCCGGAGACCGGCTCTGCACAGGCTCAACCAGTACCCCCGCCAGTTCGCCCGCATGAGCTGCAATCGTATCGAGCGATTTCTCGTCCCCATAGGGCAGCACGAGCACGTCATCGGCGATGTACTGCGGAATCCCGGGCGCCATGGGGACGGCGCTCCACTCGGCGCCGTGACGCCGGGCCACCGCCAGCGTGCCATCCGAGTGGCCGTGGTAGGAACCGGAGAACATCACCACACGCGTGCGTCCGCTGGCCGCGCGGACCAGACGCAACGCCGTCATCACGGCTTCCGTCCCGGAGTTGCAGAACGTCACTCTCTCCATGCCGGTGAGTTCCGCGATCAGTTCGGCTGCCTCGTCGGCCATATCCGACTGCGGACCGACATG
This sequence comes from uncultured Solibacteraceae bacterium, assembly GCA_964639095.1. Classification (GTDB taxonomy): domain Bacteria; phylum Acidobacteriota; class Terriglobia; order Bryobacterales; family Bryobacteraceae; genus BOG-234. The sequence continues at coordinate 3,381 of CAZXCO010000544.1, read as the reverse complement.
GATTCCCCGCTTCAGTTGCTCCTCGATGGCCTTTTCGATGAACCGCGGGCGATGACCGAAGAGATTGACGCCGAACCCCATCGCGACGTCCACGTACTCGTTACCGTCCAGGTCGTGGAAGTGTGACCCGGTGGAGCGGTCCGCCACGATGGGGTAGCACAGTTCCTTGATCTCCGGTCGCAGCGCCATTACCGATCGCAGATCGGCGAATACCTTCCTCGATGTTTGCGCGCGCTGCTTCGAGAGGCGCGTCCGCTCCGTGTAGCGGCGCGTGAAGGAATCGAGATGGCGTTGCTGTGCTGGCGTCAGTTCCCGCCCCTCCATGTGCTCCGGGCTGAGGTACGGCGTCGGCGATGAGGACACCGAGGGAAATGGAGATGGAGACGGCGCGGATGGCCTGAGCGTCAGCGCCGCAGCCGCTTCGCGAGGAGCGGAATCGCCCCGCAGAAGCTTGACCTGCTCACTCATCAACTCCAGTTGGCGGAGCACGATCTGCTCGATCACCGAACCGGCGCTTGCAATGGTTCGCGTCTCTTCGACGGGCGCGGTACTCACTTCCGCGGGCGGGTCAACAACCAGAGTCCGGGCGGGCGGTGCGGCTGCCGCCGGCGGCGCCCAGTCGTCAGCCACATGCTCGTCGAGATAAGTGGCCAGAAGGTCCAGGCTGGTCAGGTTCTCGAAGAATGTGCGGATCGGAATCCTGACGCCATAGTTTTGCTGAATGCGCCGCACCGCATCCACAAACACGATGGAGTCGGCGCCCATGTCGAGGAACCGGGTTTGCGGATCGATCTCCGAGGGCGTCGCATGGAGCAGTTCCGCCACCATGGAACGCAAGGAGTCCAGGATCGCGCCGCGCCGTGCCGCCTGCTGAGGCGCCGGCGCTGCGGCCGGTTCCGCCGGACCGCTCCCCACCCAGTAGCGTTTTCGCTGGAACGGGTACGTCGGGAGCGTCAGCCGTTGCCGTGGATAGTCGCGGTCGAATCCGGCCCAGTCGATATCGATGCCGGAATTGTAAGCGGCCGAGACGCTGCCGAGCAGGAGGTCCCAGTCTGCCTTGCCGCGGCTCAGCGAGGGCAGCCACGTCAGCCGCGCGTCGCGGGCACAACGTTTGCCCAGTGCGAGCAGCACCGGATGCGGCCCGATTTCGATGAAGGTATTGATCCCACGCTCGCGGAGCGTCTCGATTCCCTGGTGGAAACGGACAGTCTCCCGCGCATGCCGCTTCCAGTAGGAAGCGCCGGGGGCCTCGCCGGCGGGCAGCGTCCGGCCCGTGAGGTTCGAGACAAGCGGAATACGCGGCGCCCGATAGTTTACGCGCGCGGCCGCCTTCTCAAGAGCATCCAGTATCGGCTCAACCGGAGGAGCATGGAACGCCTGCGCCACAGGCAGCCGCTCGGTGTGCAGCCCCGCGGCCTCAATCCCGGCGACGGCTCTGTCGACGGCCTCGCTCGCTCCCGAGACGACGACGTGCTCCGGGCCGTTGAGCGCGGCGACAGCCACGCGACCGGCGTAAGGGGCGAGCAACGACTCCACGCGCTCGGCTCCCGCGAAGACGGCCACCATGTCTCCGGCCGCGGCCCGCGCGCCGTCCTTTCCGTCCAGCAGCGCCTGCATCAGACGGCCGCGCTCGGCTACGAGAGCGAGCCCCTCCTCGAGACTGAAGCATCCGGCGACGCAGGCGGCGGCATACTCGCCAAGGCTGTGCCCCATGACCGCGGCGGGCTCGACTCCCCACGAGCGCCAGAGAGCACACAACGCATACTCGATCGCGAACAGCGCCGGCTGAATGTATGCGGCATCGTCGAGCAGCCGCGATGTTTCGCCGCCGGGGTAGATCGCCGAAAGCAGCGGCTCCGGCAGCAGCGGACGAAGGATTTCGTCGCATTGCTCGAGGGTCCGGCGAAAAGTGGGCTGAGTCTCGTAGAGCTGTCGCGCCATGCCCGCATACTGCGAGCCCTGGCCGGTGAAGAGAAAGGCGACTTGCGGCCGTTCGCCGGGGGGCGCTTGCCGCGCGGACGCCGCGGCCAGGGTGCGCAACTGCTTCGCGATCTCTGCCGCGGAATCGGCAATCACGGTCAGCCGATGGCGGAAGTGAGAACGGCCCGTATTCGCGGAGAAGCACACGTCCGCCGCCGGAGCCTCCGGCAGCAACTCGTCGAGCCGCTCGGCGTAGCGCCCGGCGAGATCGCGCAAAGATTCTTCGCTCTTCGCCGAGAGAGCGAGCAGGTGGCGCGGCCGCTCCGGCGCCGGCCTCAAAGTTTTCCGGTTCCTGAGCGGCGCCTCCTCGACTACGACATGGGCATTCGTCCCCCCGAAGCCGAACGAACTGATGCCCGCCATGCGCGCGCGGGCGCCACGCCGCCAGGGCTCCGGGCGGCTCGGAATCGCCAGCAAACCGCCTTCGAGCGAGATCAGCGGGTTGAGTTCCTTCAGATGCAGATGCGGAGGAATCTCCTCATTCCCGAGAGCCAGAACAACCTTGATGAGGCCGCAGATCCCGGCGGCAGCCTCGAGATGGCCGACATTCGTTTTGACCGAGCCGATCCAGCAGGGCCGTTCGAGCGATCGCTCCCGCACGAACACTTCCCGGAGCGAGTTCAGCTCGATGGGATCGCCGAGCGAAGTCCCGGTTCCATGCGCTTCGACATAGTCGACTGCGCCCGGCAGGATTCCGGCGTCTTCGAGTGCGCCGCGGATGACGGCCTGTTGCGACGGACCACTCGGCGCCGTGAGGCCATTGCTGCGGCCATCCTGATTGACCGAGGTGCCGCGAATCACGGCATGGATCGAATCGCCATCGGCGATTGCGTCGGCAAGGCGCTTGAGAACGAGCGCACCGCAGCCTTCGCCGCGCACATAACCATCCGCCCGGGCATCGAAAGTCTTGCAGCGCCCGTCGGCCGCAAGCATGCCCGCCTTCTGGAACGCGACCGTCCAATTGGGTGTGAGGATCAGGCTGACTCCGCCCGCGAGAGCGAGATCGCACTCCCCCCTGCGGAGACTCTGGACCGCCTGATGGACCGCAACCAGCGACGAGGAGCAGGCCGTATCGACGGCCCAGCTTGGGCCCCGCAGATCGAATTGATACGAGATGCGATTCGCGGCTATGCTCGCGGCGTTGCCGGTCGTGGAATAAGGATCGAGGCCGGCGGCGTGCGCGATGCGGCTGTACTCATTCCCGCTGATGCCGATGAATACGCCCGAGCGCGTTCCCGTGAGCCGTTCGGGCGGATGGCCGGCGTCCTCGAGCGCTTCCCAGCAGACTTCGAGAAGCAGGCGCTGCTGCGGGTCGACCTGCTCGGCTTCGCGCGGCGAGATGCCGAAGAACTGCGGATCGAATGTGTCGACGCGGTCGAGAAAGCCTCCCCAGCGCGGCCC
>CAZXCO010000543.1:0-6183 GCA_964639095.1 uncultured Solibacteraceae bacterium | reverse complement strand
CTCCGTAATAACCGGCGACACTCACATTTCCCAGATTGCCGTTGCCGTCGGGAGTGACATTAAAGAAAACGTCGGCTGAATATCCGGCGGAGTTCCCGATCGACGGGAGATAACCTGCCAGCGTCCACGTCCCCTGGAACGGCGAGCTGGACTGCGAAGACGTCGCCTGGCCCGCGATAAATACGTCGTTCAGATTATTTTCCGTGCTGCTGCCCGCCACCAATCCATTCGAGACCAGCACATAGAGGTTGTTGTCAGGGCATCCAGCGGAAACGGGACAATAAAGCCCTGAGAGAAATCCGTGGCCATTTACGGCAACCGAGTAAGTGCCGGTGGTATTAACGTTCGTGGAATTGGTTCCGGTCGCGGTGCGGGTAACAAGCGTGGCGTTGCTCACCGAATAGTGACCGTTGCCGTCGAAACTGATCGTGCCGAAAAGAGCCAGACCGCTGCCGAGATTTCCCGCGGCGTCGCTTGTCTGGTAATACACCTGGCGGAAATTGTAAGATCCGTTGAGCAAACCATTGCCGCTCGAATCCCAGGCTGGACCCTGCGCGAGCATAGTGCTCGCACTGACCAGCACGGCTGAGAAAGCCAGGGCTCTGATAGTGGAAATTTTCACAAGTTGGATACGGGCCATGCGCTTGAGGCAAGCAATTGTGACTCCACAGGCAGTCAAAGGATAGGCATGCCCAGGGTCAGGCGTATGAAATGTTACTCGAAGTTTCTGCCGGTCGCCGTTTCCGCTGCACCTCTTACGGAACTCCGTCGCACCGCGGCGAAGGAACTGGCGTTTCCCGATGCAATGCGGCGCGATGCCAACGATACAATCGGGGTTTATCGCTGCGTCTGCGGCAATTACGCCGGTTTTCAGAAAGGGAAAAACCTTGTCAACGATCGTCGGAGTAAGCGGAATCGAAATTCTGGACTCGCGGGGGAACCCCACGGTTGAAGCCGAAGTCTTTCTGGCCGACGGCAGTAATGGCCGTGCGGCCGTGCCCAGCGGCGCTTCAACCGGCGAGCACGAAGCCGTGGAGCTGCGCGACGGAGACAAAGCCCGCTATCTGGGCAAAGGCGCGCTCAAGGCCGTCGCAAATATCAACGGACCGATCGCCAAAGCGCTTGCCGGCCACGACGCCACACTGCAGGCGAAGATCGACCGCATCATGATTGACCTCGACGGTACTCCCAACAAGGGCAACCTCGGGGCGAACGCAATGCTTGCGGTCTCGCTCGCGGTGGCGCGCTCTGCCGCCGCATCGCAGCGAACTCCCTTGTACCGGTACCTCGGCGGCATCAATGCCTGCACACTGCCGGTGCCGATGATGAACATACTCAATGGAGGCGCGCACGCGGATAACTCGGTCGACATGCAGGAATTCATGATCGCTCCCTACGGCGCGACGCGTTTTTCCGACGCGCTGCGCATGGGTGTCGAAGTTTTCCACACGCTGAAGAGCGTTCTGAAAAAGCGTGGTTACTCGACGGCTGTAGGTGATGAAGGCGGATTCGCTCCGAATCTGAAGTCGAATGAGGAAGCTCTGGAAGTCGTGCTCGAAGCGATCACGCAGGCCGGCTACAAGCCCGGCGAGCAGATTGGAATCGCTCTCGATCCCGCGTCGAGCGAATTCTACGAGGATGGCGCATACGTCTTTCGGAAGTCCGACAAAAGCCGCCGCACGAGCGAGCAGATGGTGGAATTCTGGGCGAACTGGCGCCGGCAATTCCCGATCATTTCCATTGAAGACGGCATGGCCGAGGACGACTGGTCCGGCTGGAAGCTGCTCACTGAAACGCTGGGAGCCAGTACGCAGCTCGTCGGCGACGATCTTTTCGTCACCAACACCGCGCGCCTGAAGAAAGGCATCGAGATGGGAGTGGGGAATTCCATTCTCGTCAAGGTGAACCAGATCGGCACCCTGACCGAGACTCTGGACGCGATGCAGACTGCTTTCAAAAATGGCTACACTGCGATGGTGTCGCACCGCTCCGGCGAGACCGAAGATCCGTTCATCGCCGACCTCGCCGTGGCCACCAATGCCGGTCAGATCAAGACCGGATCGGCCAGCCGCACCGACCGCATTGCCAAATACAATCAGTTGCTGCGGATCGAAGAGCGTCTGGGCGCCGGCGCAAAGTTTCCCGGCCGGAAGGCCTTCCGCCAGTAACTCATGCCCCGTAACAAGCCTCTGATCCTCACGATCCTTGACGGGTGGGGCTTCTCCCCGTCCACTGAAGGCAACGCTATCGCAGCTGCGCGCAAGCCGGTCTACGATATGCTGCTCCGCGATTTTCCCAACACGCTGGTCCAGACTTCGGGCCCGTACGTCGGGCTGCCGGAAGGCCAGATGGGCAACAGCGAGGTGGGACACCTGAATATCGGCGCCGGGCGTGTGGTCCACATGGATGTCACGCGCATCGACCGCATGATCGCGAGCGGCGAATTCTTCGTCAATCCCGTGCTTGTCGAAACCTTCGCACACGCTCGCCAGCGCAGGCGGCTGCACCTGATGGGCCTGTGCAGCGACGGCGGCGTGCATTCGCATCTGGATCATCTGTACGCGCTGCTGAAGATGGCGAAGCAGCAGGGACTGCAGGACGTTTTCGTGCACTGCTTCATGGATGGCCGCGACACGCCGCCGCACAGCGGCATCGGGTACATTCGCGAAATTCAGAAGCGCCTCGGCGAATTCGGCATAGGGAAGATCGCCTCCGTCGCGGGCCGCTACTACGCGATGGACCGCGACAAGCGCTGGGAACGGATCGAGCGGGCGTTTCATGCCATGGTGACCGGCGGCGGCAACAAGTCCGCCGATCCCGTCGAAGTCATGCAGCGGTCCTACGAGCGGGATATCACCGACGAATTCATCGAGCCGGTCACAATCGTGGATGCCGCGGGCCAGGCTGCGGGCCTGATCCGCGACGACGACGCCTGCATCTTCTTCAACTATCGCGCCGACCGCGGGCGCGAGATGACGGAAGCTCTCACCAGCACGACGCTCCCGTGTCCTCCACGCGCTATCACGCCCCGGAACCTGAAGTTTGCCACCATGACGCAGTACGACAAGACGCTGGCGGTTCCGTTCGTCCTGAGCCGCGAGCCGCTCGACAACATCCTCGCCAACGTCTTCGCCCAACTGAACTGGAAGAATTTGCGCGTGGCCGAGACCGAGAAATACGCGCACGTGACGTACTTCTTCAACGGCGGGCTGGAGAAGTCGTTTCCAGGTGAAGAGCGGGAGCTGGTCCCTTCTCCGAAGGTCGCGACCTACGATCTCAAACCGGAGATGAGCGCCGAAGGGATCACGAATGTCGTCCTCGACGCGATGGGCCGGAAGGATTTCGAGGTCATCATCATGAACTTCGCCAATGCCGACATGGTTGGGCATTCGGGGAAGATGGAGCCGACCGTACGCGCCGTCGAAACGGTGGATGCCTGCCTCGGCCGTATCTGGCAAAGGTTGAAGGAGAAGAACGGCCGGTGGATCATTACCGCCGACCACGGAAACGCGGAAATGATGATCGACCCGGTCACGCACGGGCCGCATACGTATCACACCACGAATCCGGTGCCGCTGATCCTGGTGGATGATTCGCGCGACAGGTTGCGCGAGGGCGGCGCGTTGCAGGATATCGCCCCGACAATTCTGGGTGTTCTCGGCGAACGCCAGCCCCGTGAGATGACGGGCCGGGATCTTCGCGTCCGGCCATCCTGAAACCCTCGCCGTCGCAATCAGCCTTCAAAATTCTGAGAGAATGAGGGCCATGTTTCGGTTGCCCGCCATTCTCTGCTGCCTGCTGCTCCCGGTTGCCGCCGCGCAGACTCCCGACGGCAAGGCTCTCTTTGCCGCCAACTGCGCGATGTGTCACGGCCCGGGAGGAGACACGCGCGCGCCGCGCCCCGAAGTCCTCGCGCAGCGGCCCAACGAATCGATCGTCGTGGCTCTGGAGGCTGGTGCGATGCGCTCTCAGGGCGCGCGTCTCACCGCCGCCGAGCGCCGCGCCATTGCGGACTTCCTTTCACCGCGCACCGCCGCCTCCGAACAGGCAGCCCGCGCCAATTCCTGTCCCGCCGGACCGCACCCGATCCGGAATGTCGACGGCTGGAATGGCTGGGGCGTCGACCTCGTGAACACGCGGCTCCAGCCCCTGAAAGCCGCGGGTCTGCGCCCCGAAGACGTTCCAAAGCTGAAGGTGAAATGGGCCTTCGGGGTTCCTTATGAAGTCACCGTGGAAGCGCAGCCGGCCGTCGTTGGGGGACGCGTCTTCTTCGGCAGTGCGACCGGCGCGGTCTATTCGCTCGATGCCCGCACAGGATGCCAGTATTGGGTGTTCAAAGCAGACACCCGGATGCGCACCGCGATCAATGTCGCCTCCATCGGCCGGGGTCGCTATGCGGCATACTTCGGCGACTCCGAGACAAATGTCTATGCGGTGAACGCGGAGACCGGCCAACTGCTCTGGAAGACGAGGCTCGATATGCATCCGATGGCCGGCATCACGGGCACGCCGAAGCTGTATGACGGCAGGCTCTACGTCGGGGTTCGCTCTGCGTCTGAAGAAGTCGCTGCCGGCGATCCGAAATACCCGTGTTGCACGTTCCGTGGCAGCATGGTCGCGCTCGACAGCGCAACCGGCCGGATAATCTGGAAAACCTGGACGGTTCCCGATCCTCCTGCGAAAACGAAGGTCAGTTCCGCCGGTACGCAGCTCTACGGGCCGTCGGGCGCCGGTATCTGGGCCTCCCCGGCCATCGATGTGAAGCGGCGTCTGATCTATGCCGGAACCGGCAATAACTACTCCGATCCGCCAACCAACACTTCCGACGCCATCCTGGCATTCGATATGGATTCGGGAGCGCTCAAATGGTCAAAGCAACTGACCGAGGATGCATGGAACGCAAGCTGCGGCCGGCCCGGCAAACCGAGTTGTCCGGCGAATCCCGACCGCGACGTGGACGTCGGCGCCGCTCCGATCCTGCGGCCGCTCGGGAACGGCAAAGATATTCTTCTCGTCGGCCAGAAGTCGGGCGTGGTCTTCGGGCTGGACCCCGACCGTGAAGGCGCGATCGTCTGGCAGAAACAGATCAGCAAAGGCGGGGCGATCGGCGGCATTCAGTGGGGCATGGCCACGGATGCGGAAAATGTGTACGCTCCGATATCCGACATCATTCCGGGACCCGGGGGCGGGCTGTTTGCGCTGCGCATCCGCGACGGCCAGCAGGCCTGGTATGTGCCGCCCGCGGATCCCGCCTGCAAGGGAAAGCGTGGCTGCAGCCCGGCGCAACTCGCCGCCGCCACTGTGATTCCGGGCGTCGTCTTTTCGGGCTCGATGGACGGGCATCTGCGGGCGCACTCCACGAAGGACGGCAAACTGATCTGGGACCTCGACACCCTGCGCGATTTCGATACTGTCAACGGCGTCAAGGCTCACGGCGGCTCGATGAACCTCGCGGGGCCCGCGGTCGCGGGTGGCATGCTTTTCGTGAATTCCGGTTACAACGTCATGATTGGAATGCCCGGTAACGTACTGCTGGCTTTGTCGGTCGAAGGGAAATGACGGATGAGGGCACGCGCCTGCCGTCCCCAAAAGCCTCGCCACGCCCGTATAAATTGCGATAGGATGCTTTGAGATGAAAGCCCGCCTGGTCGCTGTTTCCATCGTGCTCGCAGCCGTTCCCTTTACCGTTTTTGCCCAGTGGCCGGATTACCCCACGCCAAACGTCCCCCGGACCGCCGACGGGAAACCGAACCTCGACGGGCCCACTCCCCGGACCGCCGATGGCCATCCGGACCTCTCCGGGCTCTGGGAAAATGTGCGAGGCAATATTGGACGGCCGCCGCGCGGATTCCCTCCGCCTGCGAACGGGCAGCGCCCTGCGCCGCCGCCTCCTCCGCCGTCTTCCGGACCGCCGGCCGCGACGTTCTTCAATATCGGTGCGGGTTTCAAAGACGGGCTTCCGCTCCGGCCGTGGGCCGCGGCTCTGCTCAAGAAGCGCATGTCTGAAAACAGCAAAGACAATCCGGATGCGCATTGCCTGCCGATGGGGCTGATGCAGTTTCACGAACATCCGCAGCCGCGCAAGATCATCCAGACGCCCAAAGTGACCGTGATTATCTATGAAGCGAATTCCGGTCTCCGCCAGATCTTCACCGACGGACGGCCGCTGCCGCCGAAGGACGT
>CAZXCO010000542.1:0-2546 GCA_964639095.1 uncultured Solibacteraceae bacterium | reverse complement strand
CGCGCCGGTTGCACCAGGTCTGCATCCTCTCGGGCTCAGGAGCGAGCGGGATACGCTGCTGTACATCCCGGAGTCGTCGGCCGCGCTGGATCAGGCGCCGCTGGTGCTCTCGCTGCACGGCGCGTCGCGCGGCGCCGATCGCGGCATCAGCCTGCTGCGCACGCTGGCGGACGAGCACGGCTTTCTGCTGCTGGCGCCGGCGACCGCGCGGGGCACATGGGACATCATCAACGGTCCCGGCGGGCCGGACGCGGAGTTCATCGACCGTTCGCTCGCGAAGACGTTCACGCTGCGCAAAATTGATCCGAGGCGGATCGCCATGGCGGGCTTTTCCGACGGCGCTTCGTGCTCGCTCTCGCTCGGCCTCGCCAATGGCGACCTGTTCCGCGCGGTTCTGGGCTTCTCGCCGGGGTTCCTGGTGGATCTGGCGAGAGCCGGCAAGCCGCCGGTCTTTATTTCGCATGGCACCATCGATCCGATCCTGCCTATCGATGAGTGCAGCCGCCGCATTGTGCCGCAGTTGAAGCGCGAAGGTTACAACGTCACCTATCGGGAATTCGAGGGCAAACACACACTGCCGCCCGAGGTTGCGTCCGAGGCGATGCGATGGTTCATAGAAATGCCGGCTTGAGCGAGGCCGCACAAATGGAGCTTCGAAAGACGGAGCGGCGCGTCTTCATCGCCTGCGCCGGCGGCTGGGCGCTCGACGCGATGAACGTTCAGATCTACAGCTTCGTCATCCCGGCGCTGATCGGGGTCTGGGGGATCACGCGCGCGCAGGCGGGCGTTCTCGGAACCGCCGTGCTTCTGGTCTCGGCGGCAGGCGGCTGGTTCGCAGGCTGGTTCGCCGACCGCTATGGGCGGGTACTCACGCTGCAGATCGCGATCCTGTGGTTTGCCGCTTTCGCGTTTCTTTCAGGGCTGGCGCAGAACTATGCGCAGTTGTTCGCGGCGCGCGCGCTGCTGGGATTCGGCTTCGGCGGCGAGTGGGCGGCGGGCGCTGTTCTGCTCGGCGAGGTCATCCGGGCGGAGCACCGTGGAAAGGCCCTTGGATTCATGACGGCCGGCTGGGCGGTCGGATGGGGCGCCGCCGCACTCCTCTATGCCTTCTTCTTCTCGGTCTTTCCCGCGGCGACGGCATGGCGCGCGCTGTTTTTCGTCGGCCTGGCGCCCGCGCTTCTCGTGCTCTATGTGCGCCGCTATGTCGAAGAGCCGCCCGTCTATCTCGAATCGAGAAAGAAGCTCGCGGCAGGCGGCCAGCGGCCTTCTTTCCTGGAGATTTTCCGACCGCCGCTGTTGAAGATCACGCTGCCCGGCGCGTTTCTGACCACGGGAGCGCAGGGCGGATACTACGCGGTCACCACCTGGCTCCCGACGTTTCTGCGCACCGAGCGCCAGCTCACGGTGCTCGATTCAGCCGGTTACCTGGGAGTGCTGATCACGGGTTCGTTCGCCGGTTATCTCGTGGCCGGATATCTCGCCGATCGCGCCGGAAGACGCCTGACTTTTCTGGTGTTCGCGCTGGGAGCGGGCGCAATTGTTGTGGGCTACACGATGATTCCCTTCGCGAATGCCACCATGCTCGTGCTGGGTTTTCCGCTGGGCTTTTTCGCAGCGGGCGTCTTCAGCGGCATGGGGCCCTTCTTTACCGAACATTTTCCGACCCGCGTACGTGGCGTCGGGCAGGGCTTCACCTACAACGTCGGCCGCGCCGCGGGCGCACTGTTCCCCACTCTGGTCGGCGTTCTCTCCGCGCACATGCCGCTCGGCGAAGCCATCGGCCTCTTTGCCGGAATTGCGTATGCGACCATGGCTCTGGCTGCGTTTCTTCTGCCGGAAACGAAAGGAAAGCTCCTCGCCGCATGAAGATCTGGCTCCTGCTGCTTCTGCCTCTGGCCGGGATGGCGGATCCACAGGGAGACGTCGTCTTCCGTTCCGGTGTGTCTCTCGTGCGGGTGGATGCCGAGGCGGTGGATGCAGGCGGCCGCGTCGTGGCGGGCCTCACGAAGGATGACTTCCGCGTGCTGGACGAGGGCGTGCCGCAGATTCCCGGAAACTTCAGCTTCGACGAGGAACCGCTCGACCTGATTCTGCTTTTCGACACCAGTGGCGGCATGCATAACCGGCTTCTCAACATGGTGCGGGCGACAGAGCTGGGATTTCACGAACTGCGCAGCAGCGACCGCGTCTCCGTACGCGCTTTCGCGGAGAACAGCACCGAGGTGCTGCCGTTCACAGGCAATCTCCGGACAGTCAACGAAGCCATTCTGATCCAGGTGTTCACGCTGAAGTTCCGCGGCAAATCCAGACTGGAAGAGGCCGCGGCTGAGGCTGCGCGCCGGTTTCTGAGCGAGCCGAACAGGCGCCGGAAGCGCGCCATTCTCATCGTCACCGATAAGCCCGGCGCACGCGGGGCGAATGAGATGAGTGTGGTGCGCGACCTCTGGAACGCGGACGCCGTCGTGAGCGAATTGATCGTCGACAACACCGCGCAAACGAAATTATTGGCCGCGGGCGGCAATGCAATTGTTGACGAGACGGGCGGC
>CAZXCO010000541.1:0-6815 GCA_964639095.1 uncultured Solibacteraceae bacterium | reverse complement strand
ACGCCGGCGTGGTCGCTGGCGACTTCGAGCCTGCCCGTCCGGTACAAAACCTGCGCCAGCGCGTGGAATCGCCGCACCCACTCCGCGGGAGGATGAAGACCGCCTTTCCAGACATCGGTCTTCAGACAGGCGGCAATCTCGTCGCGCAGCCACTCGGTCTCGCAAAGAGCAAGAAGCTCTGCCGCGCCGCGCCCGGGCATGGCTTCGCGCACCGCAAAATCGAAACGGTCGAAATCGGCGCGCGTTCCCCAGCGCGGATGCGCGCGAAAGCTCTCGATGGCCGGCTCGAACTCCCATCCATTGAGGGCGCCCGCGATAATGCCTCCGAGGACCTGGGCCACCGGATGCCGCCGCAGGGGGCTGCTGAAATAGAAACGCGCCGGCACGCCGAAGCGGTCGAACGTCCCCTGCAACAAAGGAACATAGGTAGCGGCGTCGCGAAGCGCAACGCCGATGTCGCGAAATCGAACGCCCTGATCGTGGAGAGCGAGAATCCGGCGCGCGATGTCATCCGCCTCGCGCTCGACTGTGCGGGCGTGGATCAGCGTGGTGCGGGGCTGCCGCAAGCCTCCGGCCAGCAGATGATCCTGCGCGCCCTGCCGGAGCGCGAACCTGTAGATCTCTTCGGCGGCGGGCGTGTTCGCGATCGCGAGCGTCACATTCGCGACCTGCGCCAGCTTCGCGATGAACTCCTGCTCGAGCACGCTCAAATTGACGAACCCGTCCATCCAGATTCGCGCTGGCTGAGTATTCATGGCCGCGGCCCTGAGGAAGTCTCCGCGCATGCTGAAGCCGCACCGCCGGACGCCTTCGGCCACGGCTCGCCAGACGGTCTCGAAAGCCTTTGCATAGGGACCGAGCTTGCGGATGGAAGCCAGCTTGTCCGGCGTACAGCCGGCGTTTTCGAAAACATCGATGGTGTCGACGATCGTCGCCGCCATGCCTTCGGTATCTTCGACCGGCGCGAATTCGGGAAGCTGGAGGCGCCGGAGAGTATCGCGCACGAGAACCTGCAGAAGACTCTCGGGAAGCAGCCGGTTTTCCGATGCCGCCCGCTCCCGGATGAAGCGGTTCAGCGAAACCACCGAGCGGGGCGGGAAAACCAGGCCGTCGCGCGCCAGTTCGTGCTGGAAATGACGCACCAGCGTTGCGGTCGGAACCACGATTCGCAGGCCGACTTCGCCCGCGGCGAGAGCGTCCTTGAATTCACGGAATACGTGTCTGGTTTTGCCTGAGCCGGGAGCGCCTCGAATTAATCGCATTCCATGGGGGCGGCGAATAAAAGGAGAAACAGCCGCATGTCCTTTACACTACCACTGCCCGGTCGGCTCTCGCGCCGCCCGGCGGCCGTGTTATAACGAAAAGCTTGAAATTCCGGGTCCGGAACGCCACACGCGGGACATCCATAGGCGACGCGATCGACAGCGCCGAGAGCAGCGCGGACCGCAGGACAGGCCTCCTGAAGCGCAACCGGCTCGAGGAGGGGACGGGGATGTGGATTGTGCCGTGCGAGGCGGTGCATACATTCTTCATGAAGTTCACGATCGATCTGGTCTACCTCGATCGCCGTCATCGCGTGAAATCGGTCGTGCGGGCCGTGCGGCCCTGGAGACTTTCGGCATGTCTCTCCGCGCATTCGGTACTGGAACTGCCCGAGGGAACCATCGATCGCACGAATACGCAAAAGGGGGACGAACTGGAACTGGTGCGGCTTTGAAATGAGGATCTTCTCCCCCGGAGCTTAGCGTTCGTCGCCGGAATTCCGGGGATCGATGTGACCGACGGTCTTGAGGAGGAAATAGAGGCGCTCGACTTCTTCTTCATCTTCCGGACGCAGCACGCGATAACGCGGCGCGTTCAGTTGCCTGGTTTCGGTGGCGCCGAGCAGCTCACCCCAGTACTGGCGGTAAGGGATACCATCGATCATCGCGTTGGTCGACATCTGCCGCAGCGTCCGCAACAGGTGCTTGCAGCAGTCCACTTCACCGGGGTAGATGAGAAGCACGGTGTCGTCATCGTAAAGCGCCAGCTTCACCACGAGAGGCGAGATCCACCCGGTCCGGTCGACGCGCCGCACATCCTGCCACGGAATGATCTTTTTTCCGATCTCCAGGTGTGCGTCATAAACCTTGATCGTGGGCCGGAAAGCCAGCGACAGCAGCATCGCGGCCGTCAGAAAAAAGAGCGATGCCGGACAAAACGCGGGAGTCCACGAGAGTCCGAGCCAACCGGAGAATCCGGCGAGCGCCAATGCAACAATCCCGAAGGATATATAGTGGCGGGCGGGGACATAGCGGCTCATACCTGCGGCTCCGACTCTAAGGTTACTCCCGACTACGCTTCAGGTCAACGGTTCCGCTGCCCAGACCTCGCAGATAGGCCACGCCCCGCATACTGTAATCGAGTCCGCTGACAACGGCCAGAATGGCGACCCCGGCCAGGAGGACCTTCGATACCTGCAGAAACCAGTCGTTCCCGTAGGCCCGTGCGGACATTACCGCGACTGCCGCCATGATCTGAAAGAAAGTGCTGGCTTTACCCCAAAGGCTCGGCCGCAGTTCCCGGAACCGGGTAAACTGCAGCGCAAACCCGGAGAGCAGCAAAATCCACAGGTCCCGCGCGAATATCAACACCACAATCCACAGGGGGACAGCGCCTCCGGCCGCCAGCCCGATATAAACGCAGCTCAGCAGAACCTTATCCGCGATGGGGTCCAGGTACTGGCCCGCCTTGGACTGGCCTCCGAAACGCCTCGCGAGGGCCCCGTCGAGGACATCCGTAAACGCGGCGGCGCCGAAGCTCCAGCCGCCGATGAGGTACTCCCCCCTCGACAACTCGATCAAAATGAACGGCGTCATGAGGATTCGCACCAAAGTCACCAGATTTGGAATCGTCAGCCACATCCCGGAACACATATGATACGGTGCATGGACCCGATTCAATCCCTGCGAAAGGAAGTCGATCGGCTTTTGCAAGGAAAAGGCGCTCATGCCGACTTCGGCGCTGCCGTTTCCGAGTTCCCCGTTCAGTTGCGCGGCGTGAGACCGCACGGCGCTCCCCACAGCGCCTGGGAATTGCTGGAGCACCTTCGCCTCGCGCAATGGGACATGCTGGAGTTCAGCCGCAACCCGAAGCACGTCTCCCCCGAATGGCCCTCGGGATACTGGCCGGCCAGCGCCGAACCGGGGAGCGAACAGGCGTGGGATCAAAGCGTCAAGTCTTTTCAGAAGGATCTCGCCGCCATGCGGAAGATGGTCGCCGATCCGGAACTGGATCTTTTCGCGCCTTTTGCCCACGGCGAAGGACAGACCCTGCTGCGCGAGGCATTACAGTTGGCGGACCACAACGCGTACCACGTGGGGGAACTGATCTTCCTGCGGCGGCTCCTCGGGGCCTGGAAGTAGCCGCGCTTTATTCGAGCGCCGTGACGGCCACTTTCATATCGCGCAGCATCTTTTCGACAGCATCTTTCGTGCGCTTGCTTCCCCACCAGGCAAAACCGGTCGGAACGGGCCGCGAGAGCGTCATACTGTCGAGTTCGACATCCACGCTGCCATCGTTCTCACGGACAAACCAGTAGGTATTGGTCCGCCACAGAAAGCCATGATCGTCGCCTTCGGGGAAATAGCCGCGGGTCACATTCTTCGGGTCGCGCCACTCCTTGATGCTGGACGACGATGATCGTGACTCCCACCGGTGCGGATCGAAGAGGCGGTAATGTGTGTCGTAGGTGCAATCGTAGGAAACCGCGATCCAGAGCGTGGATTGCACGAGCGACAGCTGCGATGTGTAGTGCTCGTCGGTGTTCGTGCTGTCCGGATCGCGCAATCCGCTACCCTGGCTGACATCGGGCTTGAAGTACCTCGGATAGTTGGGATAGTCCTGCATGATCCGCCGGACCTCGGCAATCGTGCCGCCCTTTATGTGGATCGCACCGGAGAAATGGTGAATGCTCCCCCCGGCGATGTCGGTATTCTCGCGCGGCTCAACGACGGGCTTGCCCGACGAAAATGCTCCCCGGTGCGCGTCGCTCTCGATCCACATTTTTCCGGATTGCGCGAACGGGTCGGCGACATTCCTCTCGAACTGCGAGACATAGTCTTCAAAGACCTTCAACGTCGCCGGCTCGAGATGAAGAATGGGGAGAATCGAAGCCTCGAGCGTGGCGCACAGCGCGACAATGGCGAGGCAGGCCGCCGTGAGAGAAGACCTCATCCTCACAACTATAGCGGGCGAGGTCTGTTGAACGGAACGCAGCGCAATGACGGCGGAACGGGGCTCACTTCCCCTGCGTCTTCACTTGCCACGGATCAGGGACAGAAACTCTTCGCGGGTCTCCTGATTCGTCCGGAACGCTCCGAGCATCGTGCTGGTCACGGTGCCCGAATGCTGCTTTTCCACGCCGCGCATCATCATGCAGAAATGCTGCGCCTCGGCGATGACGCCCACGCCCAGCGGATCCAGCAGATCCTGAATGCACTGCGCCACTTCCTGCGTCATGCGCTCCTGAATCTGCAGCCGGCGAGCAAAGGCGTCGATGATCCGCGGCAGTTTGCTCAGGCCGATCACCTTGTTCTTCGCGATATACGCCACGTGAACTTTGCCGAAAAACGGCAGCATATGGTGCTCGCACATGCTGAAGAACTCGATGTCCTTCACGATCACCATTTCGTCGTACTTCACTTCGTAGATCGCCCCGTTGACAATCTTCGCGATATCGGCGTTGTAGCCGCTGGTCAGAAATCGCAGCGCCTTCTCGACCCGCTCCGGCGTGCGTACCAGTCCCTCGCGCTTGATGTCCTCTCCCAGCGCGTCGATGACGCCGCTGATCAGCGGCGCGATCGGTTTGTTCGGAGAGATAACCTTGACGACTGCCCTTTTCTTGTTCATTTGCCCCTGATCACCCCGGAAGATGCAATCTCACAGATGTTCCGGTCCGTCTCCCAGATGCGGATCTTTTCCAGCCGCGGCCCGCTCCCGGGGAATGCAGCCTGCCATGCCGCCCGCAACCGCCGGTCCATTTCAATCCCGAGATTCTCCGTCGTCGGCACAGCCGTCCGGAAAACCGCAAATTCCTCATTCAGATTGCGATACCGAAACGGGGCCAGGATTTCCCTCTCGGCCAGAGCATCCAGCGCCGCCAGATCGACGGCGCGCCCGGTGACCGGATCGACCGTTCCGCGCACCGTCAGTTCGATTTCGTAGTCGTGCCCATGGCCGTGTGGATTGTTGCACTTGCCGTAGGTTTCCTGGTTCTCAAGCGCGCTCAGGACCGGCGAATGCAGACGGTGCGACGCCGCGAATCCGTACCGGCGGCTCAAAAGGACCGTCATTCTTCACCCCTGTATTCCACACACAGTTCGCCCGTCTCATGCACCCGGACGGAATAGAGCCGCGCCCCGGAAATCGCGGGCGCCAGCCGGTTCCAGATATCGATGGCGATGTTCTCGACCGTGGGCACGATGCGGTCGAAGGGCTCGACCTCCTTGTTCAGCAGCCGGTGATCGTAAACATTGAGAACGCGGTCCTCGAGAATTTCCCGCAGCCGCTTGAGGTCCAGGATCATTCCGGTAACGGGGTCCGGTTCGCCCTCGATCGCGACTTCCACTATGTAGTTGTGCCCGTGACCGAGGGGATTCGCCGCCGCGCCATACACACGCTCGTTCTCCGCGTCGCTCAACCGGGGCGACCGGCAGATGTGCGACGCCGAGAACTCCACCTTTTTCGAAATCAGCATGTGTGGTCTGATGGAAGTTTTGACTGCACTGTGCGGTCCAATAGAATTAAATTATAGGAAACCCATCATGAAGGTCGATCGCATCCTCCAGGGCGGCATTCTAGCGATGCTATGCGCGTTTGTCGGCGTGCTCTATCTGTCGCTGCACGATAATGTCGTCAAGGCGGGCGACCGGGCGCCCGATTTCAGCATCACGGCCGTCAACGGAAAAACCATCACTCCGAAGAACTTCGGGGGCAAGCTTCTGGTTCTCAACTTCTGGGCCACCTGGTGCCAGCCCTGCGTGCAGGAGGTCCCGTCACTCGATATGCTGCAGCGCGAACTGGGTTCGAAAGGGCTCGTCGTGCTCGGCGTCAGCGTCGATACCGATCAGAAGGCGTACCACGATTTCCTGAACCGCTTCCACGTTTCATATCTGACGGCCATCGATCCCAAACAGTCGATCAATACAAAATACGGGACGGTGCAGTTTCCCGAAAGCTATCTGATTGACACCCATGGCAGGGTCGTGGAGAAGATCGTGGGCGAGGCCGACTGGTCTTCCGAGCAGATGGTCGAGCATGTCCAGTCCCTCCTTTGAGCCAGCCGCGGCGCCTGGACCGGCATTCGAGCGGATCGCGCTCCCGCCGGACGCCAAAAAGAAAATCATCGAAGTCGTCGGCGCGCGCGGTTATCTCGACCGCCCTGAGGATCTCGCGCTCTACGAGTATGACGGGAGCGTCGACAAGGCTCGTCCCGAACTGGTCGTTTTCCCGCGTGCAACCGAAGAAGTCGCCGCGATTGTAAAAATCGCCACGAGCCATGGTGTCCCGATCGTCGGCCGCGGAGCCGGTACCGGGCTGAGCGGCGGCGCGATCCCCCGCTCCGGTGGCGTGATCCTCGGCTTCTCGCGCATGAACCGGATTCTCGAAATCGACATCGAGAATGAGCGGGCCGTCGTGCAGCCGGGCGTCGTGAACCTCGATATCACTTTGGCCGTCGATCCTCTCGGCTATTTCTACGCCCCCGACCCTTCCAGCCAGCGCGCCTGCACGATCGGCGGCAACGTGGCGGAGAATTCCGGCGGTCCGCACACACT
>CAZXCO010000540.1:0-2377 GCA_964639095.1 uncultured Solibacteraceae bacterium | reverse complement strand
CAGCAGAGCTCGTAGCATTTGCCTGTTTTGAGCGTTGTTTAAAGGCGCTCTGCTGGCCTTCGCCTGCACGTCCCAGCGCTTGGAGGACACCCAATCGGGTCCCCCGAGAATTCGAAAACCCTGAAAGTCATAGGCGGTCATCATGAGCCTTCTCAGAGTGATGCCGGTAGCGATAACCGTACCGTCGCGCTCGATGTGAAACGAATACCGAAAATCGCCGTCGGCGTTCGGCTTGATTGACGACACTTCATACTTTGGCGGTTCGGCGGCCTGCTGCGCGTAGCCTGTGAGCGTGAACAGCAGTAGTAAGGCAGGTTTCACAATCAGAGTCTATCCGCGTATGGCAAAGCAAGCGGCCCGCGCCAATCACGCGACGGCGAATGACGCTTACGCCAGGCCCGCTTCCCGCAGAAACCGCGCCGATTCTTCCGGTGGCGTCGGATTGATGTAAAAGCCCGTGCCCCATTCGAACCCGGCGACTCTTGTGAGCCTGGGGATGATTTCGATGTGCCAGTGGTACCACTCATTCGCCGGCTCCTGCAGGGGCGCGGTGTGAACCACGATATTGTAGGGCGGCCGCTCGAGCACTTTTTCCACTTTCCGGAGCGTTGATTTCAGCACCCAGGCGAGGTTCTCGAAGTGCTGTGAATCCGTATGTTCGAAATGCGACCGGTGCTGTTTCGGCAGAATCCAGGTCTCGAACGGGAATCGGGCCGCGTAGGGTTCCAGCACGATGAAACGATCGGTCTCGATTACCACCCGCTCGCCGGATTTCGATTCCTGCCGGATCAGGTCGCAATACGTGCAGCGCTCCTTGAAATTGTAGTAGCGCTTCGCGCCCTCGATTTCCTCCTGCACGCGCTTCGGGACTACCGGCAACGCGATCAACTGGGAATGCGTGTGCTCGAGCGTGGCGCCGGCGGATTCGCCCTGATTTTTGAACAGCAGCACATACCGCAGCCTCCTGTCGTTCTTGAGATCGTTCATGCGATCCCGCAATGCCCACAGAACCTGCTGAATGGACTTCTCGGTGAGGCTGGTCAGGCTCAGCACATGTTCCGGCGCCTCCACGATCACCTCGTGGGCCCCGATTCCCTGCATCTTGTCGAAGAGGCCCTCGCCCTCGCGATCGAGATCGCCCTCGATACCGAGCACCGGAAACTTGTTGGGGAAAACGCGCAGCGACCAGCCGGGCTGATTGGGCGCCGAACCGTTCCGGTATGCCAGCACCTCCGGCGGCGTTTTGGCCTCATTTCCCGGGCAGAAGGGGCAGAAGCGTCCGGACGGCTCGGCCGGCGTGGACTCGCGGATAAAATCCGACGGCCGCCTCGATCGATCCGTCGCGATAATGACCCAGCGGTCGGTGATCGGATCCTTTCGCAGTTCCGGCATGCTGGAAAAACCAATATAGCGAGAGGGCGGGTGTGACAGGAGAGCCTCGGCGACGATCCGCCTTTTAACGCTTCAGCGGGTCTTCGATCCAGGGAGGCGTGGCGTCGATCAGCTTCGCAAGCTCGGGCTCAATTTCCGCCACGCGCTGCTTCATCTGCCAGGCGATGTCGCGATAGCTGAAGTGGCCTTTGACACCGCTGCGCACCCGCACAACGTATTCCACCTCGGCGAAATCCATTTTGAAGAGAAAACGGGAGCGCCCGCCGAAGGGCAGCAGGTACTGGCGCCCGGGATCCGGCAGCGCCGCCATCGCCGCGAGCGCGCTGTCCATCGCCTCGCGATAGAGACCCGCTGCTCCGGATGCGTGCAGCAGTTCGGGCGTCTCATAGCCGTGCGCCCCGCTGTATGCCTGGCGGTACTGGTGGCAGCGGCGGTGCCGGTGCAGATCGCGATAAGCTCCGACATCGATGAGCATGTCGAAGCAGTACTGGCCGCCCCGGAACCCCCGCACCAGATCGTCGCGGCTTCCGCGCGAGCGGACCGCCACATCGAGGATTTCCGACTTGCGCTCGCGGCTCCACGGCCGAAGTGCTTCATAGATCGCACGGAAAGGCTCCGCGCACACCGGGTACAGGAGCGTCGCGGCGATCTCCGTGAGCACATCGGCCGGCCGCAGCAGATCGACGGAGGGAACTTCGAAGGATTCGACCCGGAGATTCTGAGCGGCCCAGAGCTTCAGATCGTCGTGCGACTGGCGCAGATACAGATCCGGTTCGGCATGGCGCGCGAGCGTGGGAGCGAGCGGCCCGGCGGCCGCACCGTCGCCCCCGCAGACCGGCGGCTCCGCGCAGGCCTGCACAATTTCCTCACCCAGTTCCCGCACTTCGGCGAACTCCGAGACGCGCAGCCGTTTGATCTGTCTTTCCAGTGTGCGGATGCTGGTGACCTGGCCAACGTTGGTCGGCACGCCCCAGAAAAGCAGATA
>CAZXCO010000539.1:0-3166 GCA_964639095.1 uncultured Solibacteraceae bacterium | reverse complement strand
GCCATGTCCGTAATTATCGCCAATCGGGCTTGATCTTCTGCGCTGACGACCACACAGATTTCCTGGGCCATGCCCGGTCGATCACATGCCCAGGCCGTCTTGTGAAGCGATCGTCTGCGTCAGTGCACTAGTCAGCCCAATTTGTTTAATAGAAGGAGGGACGTTGCGGCGGAAATCGATGATCGATAAAGATACTGGACCTATTTCGTCACGCTATTACTCCTACAACTCTGAGAGAATAACAGACAGATGGTCTCTCTACGGCGAAATTTTTAGCCCCTACCGTCACAAGCCAACGCGACTTTCATTGCGCGAGTTAAAGCGAAGGTCCGATGCCGAGACTGACATTCTTAGGAACGAACTCGTGACAAAGTCCGACCAGCCGCAGATCACACAGGAGTTCTCGCACTGCTTGACCAGCAATGTAACGGCTGCAAATGCCAGAATAGCGCAGCTCGAAAATGAATTCGCAGCGCTGGAGGCCAATGCGGCTGCGGGCAGGGTCCTTTTGGATGCCGACGAACCGGCGTTTTAGCGCTCCGATCCGATGGGTTGGGCTGCAAGTGAAACGCGCAAAACGTGCCGCGCGTCTGGCATCCCTCCTATCCGTGCACTCCGGCGGCTATTCAAAGGTTGTGCTTGGCGGTCTGCGTGTGCTGCGGCAGCAGGGGCTGGGCGGTCTGCGATCCAAGCTAAGGACGCTAGAGAACAAGGTCGTCTCTCCCGAGGGCGATCGCTTCGCCGGCATGGGTGATCCCTTTGAAATCGTCGCGCGAGAAATCCTTACGGAGCAACAATCGGAACTGTCCCGCGAGTCCGCTGGGCAGGCAGTCGCCGCGCTCCTGCATAAGCCGCTCATTTCCGTGATCATGCCAGTCTATAACACGCCTCTCCAATGGCTACGCCGTGCTGTCGAATCGCTTCAGGAGCAGTACTACGACCGATGGGAGCTTTGCGCGGTAGACGATTGCTCACCAACCGAGGACCAGCGGACGCTTCTGCAGGAATTCGCAGCGGGAGATCGGCGGGTGCGGCTGCAGGTCATGGAGCGGAATGGAGGCATATCCGCCGCGTCCAATGCCGCTCTGCGCATGGCGCAAGGTGAGTACGTCGCCTTACTGGATCACGACGATGAACTCACGCCGGACGCTCTATTCCGCATGGTGGACGCGATCAACCGGCAGCCTGATGCGGATTTCATCTACAGTGACGAGTGTAAAATAGACGATACGCCGGCGCGGAAATTGTTCGATTTCGTGTTCAAGCCCGACTGGTCGCCGGAAATCATGTTCAACGGCATGCTGACCGGTCATCTGACGGTGTATCGGAAAACATTGGTCGGGCGAGTAGGCGGGTTTCGCAGCCGATACGATTTTTCCCAGGATTACGACCTCGCCCTCCGGATGGCGGAGGTCGCGGCGCACATCGTGCACATCGAACGCGTGCTCTATCTATGGCGCGCAATCCCCGGTTCGGCTGCGAACGGCGGCAAAGACTTCGCGCGGGAATCGAATATCGGTGCCTTGAATGACGCACTGCACCGGCGAGGCCTCCCGGGATTGGCCGTTCAGTTGCCGCATGCCAACTGCGTACGCATCGCGTTGCCGGCGGAACCGGTAAAGGTATCCATCGTCATCCCGTCCGACTCGGACCAGAACTTGCGATCCGTGCTGCAGACGCTCCAAGAACAGACAAGCTATCCGAACTACGAGATCGTGGTGGTCTGTAACGGGCCGCTCGCGGAACGCCTTGAGGATGAATTCTTCGACTGGGAGACGTTGCGATTCATCAAATATAACAAAAAGTTCAATTTCTCGGACAAATGCAACGTAGGAGCGCGCGCGTCGAGTGGAGAGATTGTCGTCTTCTATAACGACGACGTCTTTCCGATGCAGCCGGATTGGGTCGAGCGGTTGATCGAGTATCTCTGGATACCCGGCGTCGGCGGGGTGTCGCCCAAGCTGCTTCACGCCGACGACACGATCCAATACGCCGGCATGATCTCCGGCACGCCGGGACTGTGCGGTACGGCCTACAACAACGTACCCAATGATGTGGAAGACCCCTTCCTTACGATGCACAGATACGTGCGAAACGTTTCCCTTTTGTCAGGCGCCTGCTGCGCCCTTTGGAAGGATGTGTTCTGGAAAGTCGGGGGGTTCGATGAGGTCCACACGCCCGATGGCCATTCCGACATGAATCTCAGCTTCAAGCTCTCGGAGTCGGGTTACCGGTGCGTATACACCCCTCACGCCCTGTTGCGACACATCGGCAACCACTCTTGGGGCGCTAAACGCCACAAATACAAGGCGGACATATATGTCCTGAAACGGTGGGGAAAATCCGTTTCGGCCGACCCTTATTTCACGACGTCGATGAAGCGCGTCCTCTATCGCGACTTCCGTTTTACGTATCGTATCTATGCGGAACATCTCGACCCCCGGGCGGAATTTACGGGGCCAGACGTATTGTTCGTATCTCATGAGCTTTCGCTGACAGGCGCACCCCGAATGCTCTTCTACGCGGCGAAAGCCGTGCGGGAATATGGGGGGTTTCCGGTCGTCGTCGCACCTGCGGACGGTCCTTTGCGCGAAGAGATGGTGCAGGCCGGGCTCGTGGTGATCATCGACGAATCGATACGCCACGATCATTTTCTCTTCGAGCGTTTCGCTCGCAACTTCGACTTGGCGGTCGTCAACACCATTGCCCTGGCGGAAGTCGTACGACAATTGTCGGCCATCAAGATTCTCAGGACGGTCTGGTGGCTTCACGAGGCGCAATCTCTTTCGGTTCTTTTACGCGAGGTGCAGGACGTACAGTGGGAGCGGGTTTGCGCCGTCTGCGTCGGCGAATACGCCAAGAGCTTTGTGCCTGAAGGCATCGATGTCAAAGTGCTGCAATACGGCATCCCAGACGAGCCGGTCCAATCGGAAGCCGAAAATGCGACACGCGCACTAACCTTCGTGCTGTCGGGAACGATTGAACCAAGAAAAGGCCAAGATATTCTGGTCGAGGCGGTTGCGTTGCTGCCACCGAGCGTACGGCAAGGATGTCGCTTTGTGCTTACGGGCACGCTGTGGGAGATTCATCGCGAGTTCTGGCGCGCCATCGAAACGCGGATGGCGGAAATGCCGGAGATTGAATATCTCGGATTGCTGGATCATCA
>CAZXCO010000538.1:0-8890 GCA_964639095.1 uncultured Solibacteraceae bacterium | reverse complement strand
GGATTACACCGCGAGGCTGGCGAGCACCCCCGAAGAGCTCGAAGTTTTTCTGGATCCGCTTGCACGCGCCGGCGTGGATATCTTTCACTGCTCGACGCGGCGATACTGGGAACCGGAATTTCCCGCGAGTGCGCTCAATCTTGCAGGCTGGACGAATAAGCTGACTGGCAAACCCACCGTGACGGTTGGCTCGGTCACGCTCGACCACGAATTTACGAAATCGTTCGCGACCGACGAGACCGCGTTGGTCACGGGAATCGACGACCTGCTGGAGCGTCTCGAACGCGGGGAATTCGATCTCGTCGCGATCGGCCGCTCGCTCATTGTGAACCCGGCGTGGCCCGCACAGGTGAAGAGCGGCGCACTCAGCCAGCTGCGACCGTTCCATCGCACGGCGTTGACGCAACTCATTTGATCCGACTCGTTTGATCGATCAATCCGGCAGCCGGTAGGCCAGCAACTCGGCGGGAAATCCCGCTCCGCCCACGGCGAGCACAATGTACTGCTTGCCGTTGTGCATGTAGGTCATGGGCGATCCGGTTTCTCCGGCGGGCATGAAGACAGCGCCGGCATCCTTGCCGGTTGCTTTATCGTAAGCGCGCAGCCAGGCCCCGCGCTGCCCCTGCTCGTTGGTGACGAATCCGGCCTCGCCCGAAATCACCAGCGCGGCAGTGGTCACGATCCCGATGTTTCCGGCGCGGCCCGTGCGCGGAATCCGGAGCCCCTGAAGCGCGGGACTGTTGCGCACGTTGTCGGGAGTTTCGCCATGAGGCACCTGCCAGACAATTTCGCCCTTGTCCAGATTGATCGCGGTGATGGCTCCATAAGGCGGCTTGACCAGAGGAAGCCCCTCGACCGTGAGAGGACCTGTGGGTGCGGCCGACCCGCGGACAAAATTCATATCGGACTTTCCCTTCTCCGGCGGCACCAGCCCCAGACTGCTCACCTCCGTTTTGCCGTAGACGTAGAGCAGATGGGTCTGCGGGTCCCAGGAGCCGCCCGGCCAGCTCGTTCCGCCCTGGCAGCAGCCGATATCCAGCGTTCCCAGTGGACCCCCGGGTTTGCTGACGACGGGCGGCGTGAAGATGGGCCCGATCTTGAATTTCGAGATGAACTGCAGTGCCTCCTCCTTCAGTTGCGGCGTGAAGTCGAGAACGTCGTTCGGTGAAAAGCCGCTGCGGCCATAAGGCGGCGGTTTCGTCGGAAAGGGCTGCGTGGGGGAGTACCATTCGCCGGGAACATCGCCTTTCGGAACCGGCTTCTCTTCGATCGGCCAGATGGGCTCGCCCGTTACCCGGTTGAACACGTAGAGAATCGACTGCTTGGTGGGCTGCGCGAGCGCTTTCACGGCCCGGCCGTTTACGTTGATATCGACCAGCATGGGCGCGCAGGGGATATCCATGTCCCACATACCGTGGTGCACAAGCTGGTAGTGCCATCTCCGCTGGCCGGTCTTGAGATCGACGGCCACAATGCTTTCGCCGAAAAGGCCGTTGCCCGGCCTGTGGCCGCCATAGTAGTCGCCGGTCGGAAGCTCCACCGGAAGATACGCCATACCAAGCTCTTCATCGACGCTGATCTGCGCCCAGACGCCGGTGTTGCCTGTGTATTCGGCGGAATCCTTCTCCCAGGTGTTGTAGCCGAACTCGCCAGGTTTCGGAATCGTGTGAAAGATCCAGAGGCGCTTTCCGGTCCGAACGTCGAAGCCGCGGACATAGCCTTTGACATTGGACCGGCTCTTCGGTTCGCCACCTGTAAGGTGCGCCGCGCCGACGATCACAGTGTTGCCCGCCACAAGCGGCGTGGCGTGGAGACCGACCTCTCCCGTCACGAGATCGATCGGCTGATCGTCGTCCAGCTTGAGATCGACGGCTCCGCCGGTTCCGAATGAGGGGACGGGCACCCCGGTCTTCGCATCGAGCGCGATGAGCCGGTAGCCGGGCGTGACATAAAGGATGCGCCCGTCTTTGCCATCTTTGCCGTCTTTGCCTTCACCGCCCTCACCATCGCCGGGCCACCAGGCAAGCCCGCGGCCGGAGAGGCGGCGCGGAGCAGCAGTGCCGCGCTCGCCTTCCCTTTCGGAGTGGACCCAGAGAATCTCACCGGTACCGGCATCGAGCGCCACCACGTCCCGCCTCGAGCCCGCAGTGGTGTAGATAACGCCGTGCACCATCAGCGGCGTCCCTTCCATGTTGTTTTCAGGAGTGGGTCCGAAATTCGCGGTTTGAAACCGCCAGGCGAGTTTCAGCTTGTTGAAGTTGGAGGCATTGATCTGGTCGAGCGGCGAATATTTCGTATTGCCCAGATCTCCTCCGTACGTCGGCCATTCGCCGTTCCTTGCGCCGCTCTGCGCGGACAGCAGCGCGGGCGCCAGAAGAAGGAATACTGCATAAAAAAAGGGTCGGACCATGCACTCCCCCGGAATGGAGAATTTTATACGAATCGGGGCAGTTCGAAATGGGGGTGCAGGGAGGCCTTCCCTCCCCTGCCCCAGGCCGGAAAAACCGGTCAGGGTTCGAGGGATGCGGTGTAGGCGGCGATGTCGACCATGTCGTCCTGCGTCAGATTGCGAACGACCCGTTTCATCTGCGCCGCGGCGCTGCTGCTGTTGGCGCCCACCTGGATGTCGTAAAGCTGTCGCACGACGTAGATGGGATGAATTCCGGCAATGCGCGGCACGTCACCCAGGCCCTTCAGTCCCTCGCCGTGGCAGGTCTCGCAGGCGATCGTCTTGCCCGCGCCGCCCTTTGTCACCAGTTCTTTGCCTCTGGCGATGCTGCCCGGAGGCACGTAGGCGATGAAGCCGGAGTGCGGGTCACGCATCTCGACTCGAGCGGGGTCCTGCGGCAGTGTCACAATGCGCTTGCCGATGGGCTCCGTGCCGCCGCCGGGCAGCGGGAGACGCATGCGGCCGCCGTTGACGTAGGACTTCGGAACTGTGGACGCTTCGACTACCTTGTACCAGACGGCAGGCTTCAGGCCGGAGAAAAACGTAATGGCCTTCCGCATTTCGTCATCCGGGATGCCGGAAGCGATGACATGCATTCGCCCGGCGCGCACCGATTGGGTATAGGGCTCGGGATCTTTGCGGAGGTTTTCCTTGAAATCCTGCATCTGGCGCAGCATGTACGCGACGGGAAGGCCCGCAAGGTAGGCGGATTCCGGATGGCCGAGCCCGGACATCAGATGACACGTGCCGCAGGCCTGCGCCTGCACGCCGGATTCGACGAGAGAGGGCAGCGGCCCATGCTCATTCGGAAACCAGTCCGGCGGTTTGAAGGCGTCGTCGATCTGTGCCTGCGTATAAGTTCGGGAACTGCCCGGCAGGCGTTTGGGTGCCTTGTCCGCTGCGGAGGGTTGGGCGGGATCGGGAACCGGATAGGCCCAGGAAAGCGGTTTGGCGGCGGGCCGCTGGGCGGAGGCTCCGGGGACGAACAACGAGAGCGCCGGAAGCACAACACAGATGAGCGTTTTCATCGAAATCCTCCTGGGTATTGTGACACGCAAATCACCGCTAATTCGAGCCCGCCGCACCAATGGCCGGTTCTCTTTTCTATTTCTCTTCTTTCTATTTCTCTTCCGGCGCCTTGATATGCCCCTGCGTCAGGTCCCGATTGTTCTCTTCGCAGGAGTACTCGAGGAGCCCCTGCCCTGGCTTCATCAGTGCGAAGACGCGCGTGTTGGTCCAGGGCTTCGTGTAGACCTTGGGGTCATCGACGGTCAGTTCCATCTGGAGGTGCTGCGCGTCGAGACGCTTCATTCGCTGCGTCACGTGGAGAGCGTCGGAGTGCTGATGGCCTATGGTGTCAAGGCGCGTCTTGCCGTTGAATCCGATGGTGTCGATCACGAGGGTGTCGCCGTCCCACTTACCGACGGAGTCACCGAACCATGTCGGGTTGATATTCGCGGGGTGGGGCTGATCCATGGTGACGACGTGGAACCAGGTGTTCTGCTCGAACAGGAAAGCCACGTATTTCGCCGTCTGCATGATCTGGATCGGGTAGGGCGCATTGAATGAGCGCAGATATCCGAAGGGGAGGCAGCTTCCGGTATAGTCGCCGTCCACGGCGGGATCATACTTCTGAAAGGCGGCCAGAGCCGCCGGCGTGAAGGGGAGAGTGCCCGGCCCGATCTGCGACATCCCGCCGCCTTCTCTCGACTTCGACATATCGGGCACGTAAGGGTGATTCCAGACGCCATTGAAGTCGGGCTTGCCGTTCGCGAGCCTCGGAATGTTGCTGGAAGCGGCGCCTCCGGCAGTCTGCCCGAATAAAGAGGCCGTCAGCCCCAGCAGGGCCAGCAGTGATGGTCTGATAACGCTTTTCATATTTTTCCCTGGCGTATGGATGAATCAGTAGATCCTTGACGCCCAATGTTAGCCGGATTTTTCTATCCGGGTCCAGTATATTTTACTGGCCTCATGCGATGCGGACCGGACGATATACTGGACCGCAAAAGCAGGCTTTTATGTGGATACTCCGGTTAGCGCTCAGCCGGCCTTACACGTTCGTTGTAATGGCCATCCTCATCGCCATTCTGGGCGGGACCGCCATCGTCACCATGCCGGTGGACATTTTCCCGTACATCAACATTCCGATCGTGAGCGTGCTTTGGCAGTATGGCGGGCTTTCGCCGGACGAGATGGAGAAGCGCGTGGTGACGAATTTCGAGCGCAGTCTCACGTCGAACGTCAACGACATCGAGCATATCGAATCGCAGTGCTACACCAGCATCGCGGTGGTGAAAATTTATTTTCATCCGAACGTTCAGATCGATATGGCGGTGGCGCAGGTCACCGCGCAGATGACGCAGTCGGTGCGCAATATGCCCCCTGGCATGTTCCCCGCCCAGATTCTGAAGTTCGACGCCGCGAGCGTACCCGTACTCCAGCTCGGGCTCTCGAGCAAGACCCTGCGCGAGCAGGACATTTTCGATCTGGGGAATAACTTTATCCGTACGCCGCTCGCTACGGTGCAGGGGGCGACGGTTTCCTATCCTTTCGGCGGCAAATCGAGATCGGTGATGGTGGACCTGAATCTGGACGAGCTGTACGCCAAGCAGCTTTCGCCCATGGATGTCTCGAACGCGCTGAACCAGCAGAATCTGATTCTGCCCACGGGCACAGCCAAGCTCGCCGATACGGAATATCACATCAAAGTCAACAGCAGCCCCCTTGAATTGAACGAGCTGAACAATCTGCCGATAAAAACGGTTAACGGCGCGCCCGTCTATATAAAGGACGTGGCGCAGGTGCGCGATGGCTTCTCGGTGCAGAACAACATCGTGCGCACTGACGGCCGCCGGGGCGTGCTGCTCACCGTAACGAGAAACGGCAAGGCCTCGACGCTCGATATCGTGAACGGCGTGCAGAGGGAGCTGAAGAAGATTCTGACGACGCTCCCGCCGGCCCTGAATGTCACGACGCTGGCCGATCAATCAATCTTTGTACGCTCCTCGATAGACGGGGTCGAGCGCGAAGCGCTCATCGCGGCGGCTCTGACGGGAATGATGATCCTGCTTTTCCTCGGGAGCTGGCGCAGCACGCTGATCGTCTGTATCTCGATTCCGCTCTCGATTCTGGCGTCGCTGAGCATTCTGAGTCTGCTGGGCGAAACGATCAACGTGATGACGCTCGGGGGGCTGGCGCTGGCGGTCGGCATTCTGGTGGACGACGCAACCGTCGCGATCGAAAACACGCACCGCAACATCGCGATGGGAAAACCGCTGGTGCGGGCCGTGATTGACGCGGGCGCCCAGATCGCAGTGCCGACGCTGGTTTCCACGCTGGCGATCTGCATCGTGTTCGTGCCGGTGCTGCTGCTCACGGGCGCGGCGCGCTATCTTTTTACACCGCTCGCGATGGCCGTGGTTTTCGCGATGCTGGCCTCTTACCTGCTTTCGCGCACGCTGGTGCCGACGATGGCGAATTTCCTGCTCGGCAAAGAAATGGATATGTACCGGCACGAGGGTGGCGAAGGCCATGCGGGAAAGGGGATCTTCTTGCGCCTGCATCATGCCTTCAACCGGGCTTTCGAGGCCATGCGGCGGCGCTATGTCGGCCTGCTCGAATGGTCGCTGGCGCACCGCGCGGGGGTGTTGACGGCGTTTATGGCATTTTCCGTAGCCTCGCTCGGATTGCTGTGGCTGGTGGGGCAGGATTTCTTCCCCAACGTGGACTCGGGACAGATCAAGCTGCATGCCCGCGCTCCGGCGGGAACGCGGATCGAAGAGACGGAGCGGCGGTTCGGCCTCATCGAGGACGAACTCCGGAGGCAGATTCCGTCGGATGAAATGGATACGATCATCGACAACATCGGAATCCCGAACAGCTGGGGCAGCCTCGCGCAGGGTGACATTCCGACCATCTCGGCGGCGGACGGCGAGATTCTGATTTCGCTGAAGAAGGACAAGCACGCACCGACAGAGGGTTACGAGATGAAGCTGCGCCGGGATCTGAACCGGAAGTTCCCCGATACGGATTTCTTCTTCGAGCCGGCCAATATTACGAGCCAGATCCTGAATTTCGGGCTGCCTGCACCGATCGATCTTCAGGTCGTGGGGCGTGACCAGGAAGGAAACTATAAAATCGCCCAGAGTCTGGCGGAGAAGATCGCGCGCATTCCCGGCGCCGTCGACGTGCATCTTCATCAGGTCGTGGACCAGCCCGAGATCCGCCTGGACGTGGACCGGACCAAAGCGGCGCAACTCGGCCTGACCGAGCACGACGTGACCAGCAACATGCTGATTTCCCTCAGCGGGAACGGCAGCGTGGCGCCGAACTACTGGGTGAACTGGGACAACGGGGTGAACTATAACGTGGGAATCCAGACTCCGCAGTACAAGGTCGATTCGCTGGATGCGCTGCTGCGGACGCCGATTGCAGCCGGCGGCGCGATGACCACGACGACGCCCGGCGGTTCCGGCGCCCTGATGAGCGACGCCTCGGTGGGGTCTTCGCCGAACGGCGCCTCACAGGCTTACGGCAATCCGGGGGCCATGCCGGGCCGCGCCCAGCTCCTTTCGAATCTGGTAACCGTTCACCGAGGCTATACGCCGGTAATCGTGAATCACTACAACGTGATGCCGGTCTTCGACGTTTACGCAAACGTGGCGCAGCGCGATCTGGGCGGCGTGGGCTCGGAGGTGGAGAAGATCGTCCGCCAGGAAGAGGGCCATCTGCCGCGCGGCGTCTCTCTGAATCTGCGCGGGCAGATTGAGACGATGCGATCGTCGTTCCTGCGCCTGGGGCTGGGCATGATTTTCGCGGTTGTTCTCGTTTATTTGCTGATGACAGTGAACTTCCAGTCCTGGGTGGATCCGTTTATCATCCTGACCGCCCTGCCGGGCGCGATGGCGGGTATTCTATGGATGCTCTTCGTGACGGGCACGTCGCTGAGCGTTCCTTCGCTGATGGGCGCGATCATGTGCGTCGGCGTGGCGACGGCGAACAGTATTCTGATGGTCACCTTCGCCAACGACCAGCGCACGCTCATGCCATCGGCGCGCGAGGCGATGCTGGCAGCGGGGCACGCGCGAATCCGGCCGGTGCTGATGACCGCGACGGCCATGATTCTGGGAATGTTGCCCATGTCGCTGGGTCTGGGAGACGGAGGCGAACAAAACGCGCCTCTCGGCCGCGCCGTCATCGGCGGGCTCGCGTTCGCCACGGTGACAACGCTGTTTGTTGTTCCGATAATATATAGCTATTTGCGAGTGAAGCCTCCCGTGGATCACGACGAACGGCTCGCGGAAGCGGAACGGGAAGGTTACAGCGGAATCTGATGCCCTATACGGAACGCGGACCTGAAGAAGCTGAAGCGGAAGCCCTGAGGCTTCGCGAGGAAGTGGAAGCCCTGCGGCGGCAGCTTCAGGAGCATCAGGCGAAGACCGCACACCACCCGGGTCACGGTCCGGCCGACGCCTGGCATCCCTCAAACCGCACAATCTGGGGAATTTTCCTGGCCATCACTGTGCTGGTCGTCGTGGCCTTTTTTGCCGGCTACATGCCACTCCGGGCGCGGAATATGCTGGTCCGCAACGAAGCTCTCGAAGAAGCGCAGGCGCTCCCGCGGGTGGATGTGATCCAGGTTCACCGGGCATCGAAACTCAGCGAACTGGAGCTTCCCGGCAGCATCGAGGCGATCACGGAGGCCCCTGTGCTGGCGCGCGCCGATGGCTACCTCAAGCGCCGGATGGTAGATATCGGCGACCGGGTCCAGAGCGGCCAACCGCTGGCCGAGATCGCGGCGCCCGAACTCGACGAGCAGGTCCGGCAGCTTCAGGCGGCATTGCAGCAGGCGCACTCCGCTCTGGACGAGGCGCAGGCGAATCTGGTTCAGGGAAAGTCGAATCTCGAGCTGGCACGTGTGACGGCCGAGCGTTGGGCCAAGGTCGCGGCGAACGGCGGCGTTTCCAAACAGGAAAACGATCAGTATCAGGCCCAGTACAAGGCCCAGCTTGCGGGAGTGCAGGCGCTCGAGAAGGCGGTGGCGGCGCAGCACAGCAATGTGGCACAGGCGGAAGCCAATGTCGCCCATATTAACGAGATTCAGGGCTATCGGATTGTAAAGGCGCCATTTACAGGGGTCATCACCCTGCGCAACGTGGATGTGGGGGCGCTGGTGAGTGCGGGCAACACTCTCTTGTTCCGGATTGCACAGACGAAAACGCTGCGGACCTACGTCAACGTGCCCCAGACGAACGCCAGTTCGATTCAAGCCGGGCAGCCGGCGCAGTTGACCGTCTCGAATCTCCCCGGCCGCGAGTTCACGGGCAAGGTCGTACGCACGGCAAACGCTCTCGACCCTGCCACACGCACGATGCTGGTGGAAATTCAGGTTCCGAACGAGGATGGGGCTCTGCTGCCAGGCATGTACGCGAAGGTACGCAT
>CAZXCO010000537.1:0-2213 GCA_964639095.1 uncultured Solibacteraceae bacterium | reverse complement strand
TCACCATGACGCACCCAGCGTCGGTGAGCTGCACCAACTCGAAGGTTTCCACCGCCGCGCCAGGCAACTACGACATGGTGGCGTTCACCGGCTTCGGCAAGTGGAGCAAGGACCCGTCGGATGCCACGCCGCGATTCGTTTCCGTGTCGGCGTCGGTGGATCCGGCGAATCCTTACGCCGACATCATCGTTTATTACAAATACCCGGGCGAGATTCAGACCCTGCCGGGCGACGACACCGACGTGATTCTGTCGAGCGCGGAGAACAAACCGCCGACAAAGCCAACGCCCTAGAGACGGGGAAAGCCATGACTCAATCGAAACTTCTCACTGGTTTGTTCGTACTGATCGCTGGCGCGGGTTGCGCCGCCGGCCAGGCGCTTGACACGACCACCTTCGTCGTCATGGGCGAAGGCCTCGCGGCAGGAATGGCGAATTACGGTCTCAACTCCAACGGCCAGAGCACGAGCTTTCCCGCCCTCGTCGCCGCGCAGATGAACACCGCGTTTCCGCAACCGCTGATCCAGCCGCCCGGCATTGGCGATGTGGCGGGCTACCCCGGCCAGGAGGTCCGCCTGCAGACTTATCCGCAGGGCTCGGTACGCCAGTTCTACAGCGTGCCGGATACACAGCAGACTTCGCCTCCGCTGTTCGTCCTGAACCTGTCGGTCCCCGGATTGACGCTCGCCGACAGCATTTCGATGCGGCCGGTTCCCCCGATCTCGCAGCGCAACATGAAGCAGACGGTCTTCAACATGCTTCTCGGGTTTCCGCAGCTTTTTCTGGACAACGTGCCGCTCTGGAGCCAGTTCGAGTATGCGAAGTCCATGTTTCCGACGGTCGCCATGATCGAACTTGGCTACTATGAGGCGCTGGATGCCGCGATGGCGGGCGACCCGTCGCGTATGCCGGACCCGGCCGCATTCGGATCGACCTATGGCTCGATCGTCGCGGGGCTCCGGGGCTTGCAGGCGCAGGTGATCGTAACGACCATTCCGAACCCGATCGACACGGCGGCCTTCAGCACGATCTCCTCGGCCGCGGCAACCCTTCATGCCATACCGTTTATTCTGACGGAGGGCTATCACCTGGGCGCCGGGGACTACGTGACGCGCAACGGTCTGACGGCCATCTCGAATCAACTCCTCGCCGGAGAGATCGGACCTCTCCCGGACGGCTCCATACTCAGCGCGGCAGCGGCCACAGACCTCACGAACCGCATCAATGCGCTGAATGCGCAGATCGTCAACGTGGCGAAAGCGAATGGCGCGGTCGTTTACGATCTGAACGAGTTCCTGCACAACGTCAAGATCAATGGCGCCGCCGCGGGATCGGGCCGTGTGACGGCCGACTATCTGGGCGGCTTTTACTCGATGGACGGCATTTATCCGACGCCCACGGGCGACGGGCTGATCGCCAACGACATTCTGACGTTCCTCAACAACACCTACCACCGGAACTTCGCCATAGTAAACGTCTCGTCGCTCGCCGCGAACGACCCTCTGACGCAGGTGCAGAGACCGTCGGGCCGCGTTTACACGCTCGAGTCGCTCGGACTGCGGCAACCCGCGGGGCTGGCGGAACGCTAGAGAGCTTCTGCTTATCCGGCGGTTCGGCGTGCCGCTCTGTAGTGAGGCGCCCGTGAGTTCCGCGTTTCCGTACAATTTGAGCAGCGGAGACATGGCATGAAAGCGCGGCGAAAGATCATCGTCTATATCGCGACGAGCGCTGACGGCTACATCGCAAGGCCAGACGGCGATGTCGAATGGTTAAATCGCCGGCCGGACACCGTCGATTACGGCATGAGCTCGTTTTACCCGACGATTGACACCATCCTGTGGGGACGCAAGACCTACGATTGGGTGCTCGACTATTACAGGAAAAAGGGCAGGAAAGACAGCGCGTTCGACACGAAGGTCGTCAACTACGTGTTCTCCCGGAAGCCTCCGAGACGGCCGGCTTCAGGGGTGGAATTCGTTTCGGAGCCGGTGAAAGCGTTTGCGCGGCGTCTGCGCGCCACGCCCGGAAAACACATCTGGATGATGGGCGGCGGACAACTGATCGCGTCGTTCCTCGACGCCGGTGAAATCGACGAATTCGACATCCACGTCATTCCTACCTTCATCGGCGAGGGTATTCCACTCGTGGCGCCGCGCCACCGGGACGTGCCACTTCGCTTGCGTTCAGCCAGGAAGTACCCCGACGGCGTCGTCA
>CAZXCO010000536.1:0-1698 GCA_964639095.1 uncultured Solibacteraceae bacterium | reverse complement strand
TTCGTATTCCACGAACGGTGAAGCGCGCAGGCGCCGCAACTCGGCGCAGAATTCGCCGTATTCGAAGCGATGGCGGATGGCATCATAGCCGGCGACGCCCTCCACATCGAGGTAGAGGAAATTGCGGTAAAAGATGCTGTTCGGGAGATAGGGGCTGATGTTGTAAGGGCGGCGGTTGTGGAGCGCGTGGAGCGGGTTGAGGGCAATGAAATCGGCACGAAGCACCGGGACGGCCCAGTCGATCAGGTCGCGGAGGTCCCGAAGGTCCCCGACCCCCCAGTTACGGTGCGACCGCAGCCCGTAAAGCATGATTCCGAGTCCCGCGTGTTTTCCGGACGCGGGGAGATGAGCGCGGTCCGGCGTGACGATCAGGCGCATGGTGGAGCCGCCCGCGCGCGCTTCGTGATACCCGGGAGGCAGCCGCAAATCCGGTTGCGGCACGCCGTTTTTAAACCGGACGTGATGCCGCGCGCCGTCTTCGGTCGAGATTTCGAGATCGAGCGTCCCGGGGATTCGCAGCGGCGCGTTTTCACTGATGACCAGTACCGGAGGAAGGACGTGGTCGCCGTCGCTCCTCTCTCGAGCAGCGAGCGATGCCTGCAGAGCGTCTTCGGATGAACAATCGAATCCGAGGGCAGTCAGAATCGCTTGATTGGTGGCCGGCTCGGTGAAATGCCGGCGGCCGAAGATATCCCAGTAGTCCTGCTGGACGCCGTTCCGCTCGGCGGCGTAGCGAAGTGCGTCGTCGAGTGGCACATCACCACTCTAAAGCATAAGGGCCCACGCGGCCATAAGCGGTTTACGGATCCGCGGCCAACAGGCTGGTTCCCCTAGAAATCGAGCTTTTCGATCAGGGCGTTCAGTTGCATCTGCAAAGAAGCCAACTGGCTGTCGAGAACGCTCTCGCGGCTGCGCAGGTTTGCAAGCTGAGCCTCCTGTTCGGACAATTTGCGGGAATAATTCTGCACGGTCTGCTGCTGCCCGCTGACCTGCGAAAGACTCGATATGTTCTGGCGATTGCGCTCTTCGTC
Organism: uncultured Solibacteraceae bacterium; assembly: GCA_964639095.1. GTDB lineage: Bacteria > Acidobacteriota > Terriglobia > Bryobacterales > Bryobacteraceae > BOG-234. The sequence continues at coordinate 667 of CAZXCO010000536.1, read as the reverse complement.
GCGAGTGAGGCTGTTCACCTGATCGGTAATCGAGCGCTTCTCCGAATCGGCACTGGCAATCTGTGTTTTCAGATCGGCGACCTGCTGCAACTGCTTCCGCGCCGCGTCGCTGATATTTTTGTTCCGGATGTAAACCAGCAGGTTGTCCGGATTGAGCGACGACACGGAGATTTGCGTATCGTAGACATGCTCTTCGGTCACCGGAAAATCGAGCGAGCCGGACGCGGGAACGCGGACCTCGAACCGGTAGACGTCGCGCGCCGTCTCGAGGGGCTTCGCGGTATCGATCAGGCTGTAGCCGGACCGCACTGGATGTTCGATGATGAGCGTCTTTGGTCGCGGATCGACGTTATGAATGGCGTAGGTCTTCTTCTGGACCTGGGCGGTTCTGGCGGTCAGAACACCTCGCCGGGCGTGCAGTTCGCGAACGGTGTCGTTGCGGGAATCCAGGTTGGTGGAGATGCGCGTTCCCAGATCGACGCCATAGCTGATGAAGCGCTTGTCGCCGTTCTTCACCGTTTCGATCAGCGCCTCGCCGGCATAGGCGCCGGCGTCGAACACCGTAATCGGGCCGCCATCCAGGGTCTTGCCCGTGGTATTCGTCAGTTCCGCCGCTGTGAACGGATTGGAGCGACTGGCGTCGGAGTAAATGATGAGCTTGCGCCCG
>CAZXCO010000535.1:0-1862 GCA_964639095.1 uncultured Solibacteraceae bacterium | reverse complement strand
GGCTCGCGTCGGCTGTCGGCGCGAAGTTAACCTCAGTCGCGGCGAAAGTCAGCGGCCGGTCGAGAACCATTTCAACGGTGCTTCCCTTGGCGAGCACCGCATCGGGCCCGCGGGTCAGCAGAACACCGGCCAGTCCGGCAGCGGCGCCCGCCGCGGAGCCGATTCCCGCACCCATTGCCGTATGTCCTGACGCCGAGCCGATCACCGCTCCGAGTCCGGCGCCTGTGGCCCCGCCTTCCGCCACGGTGCGAGCGTCTCCTCCTTTATTGGTGTCGCTTTGGATCTCGCCTTCCTTTTTGTTGAGGCGCTCGTCACCGCGCGCATCGATGGAGCCGAGCCGCGAGCGAAACTCGCGCGTGACGCCGTTCGGGAGCGTAATGGAATCGAAACGGACATAAAGCTCGCCGCGGCCTTTGATCCTCCCCGGCCGTTTAACCTCGGTAACCGTTCCGGTGACGTAACTGCCCGGCGGGATCACGATGTGCCCGTCGACGACGATCGGGAAGACCGTTTCCAGATAGACACGATCGCCGGCAGCCGAGTGTTTGGTGCTCACGCTGTTGATCATGCCGAGCGGAATATGCGTGCCGGTCGGAACCGTATAAGAGGCCGGTTCACTCGCTCCGCCTGCATTTCCTGTCTGTGCGAAAACCACCCCGGCGGCGGCAAAGACAAGCGCGAGGCTGTATGAAGTGGCTGCGGTCATACTCTTCTAATTGTAGAGCGCCGGCGAAGGCTGGAAAGTTGCGTCTTTTTTTAAAGTTATTGCGCCGCAAGCTGGATGGAATCCGGGCTGATCTGCGTCCCGATGGCGATCCGAATCGAGGGGTTGGGAGCCAGGACGTCGGGAAGCCTGAGATTGATCTGATAAAGCCCGGCGTATCCCGGCGTCAGCCCCGCATAGAGGATGCTTGATGGCGGGCATGCCACATCATTCAGAAAGATCTGCAGTTGGGAAGCATAGAGAATGCTGGTTGCCGTCGAAACCACGTGCCCGGAAGGAACGTCGGGGATCGTGCGGCCGAGACCGGCGGCATAGAGCACGATGATTTCGCCCGGCCGCGCTGGGTCGTCGCCGGAAATCACACTGCCGTCGGCATGTTCGGCGACGGCGAAATTGCCGTTCCACTCAAAGAACCCCGGCGCCGTGCTGGCGAGCGGGATCGTGACGCGCGGGCCTGCAACGCCCTGCCGGACGACGTAAACGGTGGCGCTGTTCGTGGCCAGATCGTAGGGGATCAGAAAATTGATCTGTCCGGGCGACACATAGAACAGGCCGCAGAAAATCCCGTTCACGTAGACGGTCACGCCGTCGAGCGACGTCGGCAGAGTGCCGCCGTTCAGGTCCGCCGGACCGATGGCGTGCGTCGTCCAGGAGAGATTCGCGCCATAAATCGTGGCGATGGTGTTGGGCGCGAGCGTTTCGGCCGTCTGGGTGGCGGCATGAACGATCCCGGCGGCGCTGTAAGAGGGCGCGGTCGAGCCCGTCGACAAATCCGCCCATGCGGTGGAAACCGGAAGCAGAAAAAGGCAGGCGGCCAGGACAGGTGTCCGGAAGCGTTTTCTCTGCCCGTGGCTGCGCATCATGCCCGCAGTCTGAATTATCGGCGCGCCCGGAATACCCAGCCGTATCCCGCCTCAGGTGTGGGTGGTAGCCGCGCCCTTTCGCCCCGCGAGAGCGAGGGCCTTCCTGGTCACGGTCGTGACCGGGATCCGCGGCAGATCGGCCAGGGCGACCCATTCTCCTGCGGCAGGCATCGCGGGAAAACCGGGGCGCCCGGCAGAAAGACGCCAGACCGTGACGTGAAAACGGTCGTTCACGATCTGGTGGCGGAATTCGGCGGCCTTGTCGCCGCGCAGAC
>CAZXCO010000534.1:0-1800 GCA_964639095.1 uncultured Solibacteraceae bacterium | reverse complement strand
GGGTACCGCGATCTATCCCTCCGTTTCGATCAGATCTTTTGGGGTCGGGGTGAGGATTTCGCAGCCGGTTTTCGTCACCAGGACCGTATCCTCAATGCGGATGCCGCCCCAGCCTTCGATGTAAACGCCCGGTTCAATCGTGATTGCCATGCCCGCTTCGAGAATGCCTTTGTCGTTGCGGCCGATGCGCGGCAGTTCATGGATTTCGAGCCCAAGGCCGTGGCCGGTGGAGTGAATGAACTCGCGCGCGAAGCCATGCCGCTTGAGCGTGCGGCGGGCAGCCTGGTCCACGGAATGCGTCGTCACGCCCGCTTTCACGGCATCGATGGCGGCAAGCTGCGCTTCGAGGACGGCGCGATAGACGCGCTTGTACTTCGTCCCGGCGGCGCCGACATGGACCATGCGCGTCATGTCGCTCGCATAACCCTCCCGGAATGCGCCCATATCGATCAACAGCATGCCGGGCGCGATCCGGGAAGCGCCGGGCTGTGCGTGCGGCAGGGCGGCGCGCGCCCCGGCGGCGACGATCGTATCGAAGGCCGGCGCCTCCGCGCCGAGTTTGCGGCTCTGGTAGTCGATCTCAGCCGCGAGGTCGGATTCCCGGATGCCGGGCTTGAACCGCTTGAGGGCGGCATCGAGCGCACGTGAATTGCATTCGACCGAGGCGCGGATCTTCTCGAGCTCGCCCGCGTCCTTGACTGCGCGCAGACCTTCGATCAGGCCGGACGTGGGCTCGAGTGAAGCGCGGGCGGGTAATTCCTTCGCGAGCGCGTCACGCTGGGCGACCGTCATGTGGTCGCGCTCGAATCCGACGAAAGTGATGCGGCTGCGGCCGATTTCCTCCCCCACGGTCTTCATCAGGGGCCCCTTCGCGATGCGAACACGGCAATTGACCTGCAGCCGTGACTGCACGGTGTAGCGCGGATCCGTGATCAGAACGGCGGGCCGCTCTCTGAAGAGAAGCAGGGCGGCGTTGCTTCCGGTGAAACCGCTCAGGTACCGGACGTTGTGGAGATCGGTGACGACGAGGACGCCGGCCGTCGACCCTTCGAGTTTTTGGGAGGCGCGGGCGCGCCTCTCTTCTTCTGCTGTCTTGATGGGCATGAAAATCAGGGTCAGGGAACGAGAAGAAGCTTGCCCGCCATCTTCCGGCTTTCGAGATCGCGATGGGCCTGGGGAGCCTCGCTCAGCGGATAGGACTTCTCGATCCGAAGCTTCAGTTTCCCGGAGGCGACCCAGCCGAGCACATCGCCAGACCTCCAAAGCAGCTCTTCGCGCGTGAGGCAATGATGCGCAAGACTCGGGCGGGTCAGGAAAAGCGATCCCTTCGGGTTGAGAATGTTCGGATTGATTGGCTCGACGCTCCCGCTCGATTGCCCGAACAACGCCATTGTGCCGCGTGGGCGCAGCAGGTCGAGGCCTTTGAGAAAGGTGCTGGCGCCGACGGAATCATAGACCACATCCACGCCCTTTCCGCCGGTAAAGCGTTTGACTTCGACCGCGAAATCGTCCCGCGTATAGACGATCACTTCGTCCGCGCCCGCCTCTTTGGCGACAGCGGCTTTGGCATCCGACCCCACGGTGCCATAGACAGTCGCGCCGAGCATTTTGGCCATCTGGACGATGAGGCGGCCGGTGCCCCCGGCTGCGGCATGCACGAGCGCCTTGTCGCCCGGTTTCAAAGGGAAGGTCGAGTGCGTGAGGTAATGCGCCGTCATGCCCTGCAGCATGGCGGCCGCTGCGGTTTCGAAGGAAACGCTGTCCGGAAGCTTCACGAGCATCGCCGCGGGAACGACCGCA
>CAZXCO010000533.1:0-1967 GCA_964639095.1 uncultured Solibacteraceae bacterium | reverse complement strand
GCGACGATCTCCGCTACGACCTCACCCTGACATTCGAGGAATCCGCCTTCGGCAAGGTCGTGGAACTGCAGATTCCGAAACTCGAAGCCTGCGCCCGCTGTCACGGCAAAGGCGCCGAGCCGGGGACCGGCACGATTACCTGCCCGGCGTGCCATGGTCGCGGCGAGCAGATCTTCTCCCAGGGCTTTCTTTCCGTGCGCCGGACCTGTTCCAGTTGCCAGGGCACCGGCCAGATTGTCAAGCAGGTCTGCCGCGACTGCCGCGGCGAAGGCTACCGGCAGGTCAACAAGAAGCTGCGCGTCACGGTACCGGCCGGAATTGCCGACGGCAATCGGCTCCGCGTTCCGGGGGAAGGGCAGCCGGGAGCGAACGGCGGCCCGACCGGCGATCTCTACATCTTCTTCACCGTCAAGGACCATCCGGTCTTCGAGCGCGAGGGCAACGACCTGCATTGCACCGTGCCGATCAACATCGCGCAGGCCGTGCTGGGTGACACCATCCAGGTGCCGACGCTCGAGGGCCCGCACGACCTGGTCGTTCCCGAAGGCACGCAGGCCGGCGCCGAATTGCGGATCAAGGGCAAAGGCGTACCCGAAGTGCAGGGCCGCGGCCGGGGAGATCTCGTCGTCCACGTGGACGTCCGGGTGCCCTCGAAGCTCACCCGCGATCAGCGCAAACTCTTCGAACAGCTTGCCGAATCGCTGCCTGTGAACAACGAGCCGCACCAGAAGGGTCTGTTCGAAAAGGTCAAAGATCTTTTTTCATAAAGATCTTTTCCTGCAAAGATCTTTCTCGTAAAGATCTTTTCCCGCAAAGCTTAGTTCGCGATATTCAGAAAAGCGATGGGGCTCGTGGCGCTGCCGATCTGAACGACCACGGGCTGAGGCCCTGCGGGCAGGCCCTCCGGAACCTGAAAATTCACCTGCGTCACTCCCACCAGACCGTAGGGAATCCCGATGAACTGGATTGCCGCGGCTTTTCCCCCGACAGTAACGGTAACGGGGGTGGCCACAGGGGAAGGCAGCATATTCAGCGGGACCGTTGACGCCGGCGCGGCGCCGGTTGCGACAACTGGTGTGACGGCGCCCGCGCCCGTGAGGTACAGGGTCGTGATGTCTCCGGACGCGGCGGCGCCATTGGGCACGATCGTGTGCGCCGAATCGGTAAAGATGCCCGGCGTCGCGGCTCCTGTCTGGAACGTCTGCGACGCGACCTGCCCGTTGTTGTTGATCTTCAACGTCACGGTCGCATTTGCCGGCGTTTCATACGGGATCTGGATATTCAACTGCGTCGGCGACACATAGTAAAGCGGCGCCTCCACGTCGTTGATCGTCGCGGCGATGCCTTCCATGGTGGCCGGGAGCGGCACGCTTTGCGCGCTGTTTGTCGAAGCGCTGAGCTGCGAACCAAAGATGGTGAGCACCATGCCGGGGGAGTACTGCTGCTGGAACGAAGCGCCGTCTGTAAGCCCTGCGATCGCCGGCGTGCCGCTGGAACTGGAGCCCGTCGCCCGAAGATTCATGTTGACGGAAGAGGTGATCGGCGTTGATGTCGCGCCGCCGTTATAGGAAGCCATGATCGTCGACGCGCCCTGAGGCAATTGCGATCCGGCAATCGCCAGCGTCGCCGTGGCGACTCCCGCCGCGCCCACCAGCGGCGCCGTTCCGAGCGAGGTGTTCCCGACGGTGAATTGCACTGTACCGACCGGCGTCGTGCCGTCGCTCGTGGTCGCCGTGGCGGTCAGAAATGCAACGTCTTGTAATCCGATGCTGGAGATGTTGCTCAGGAGGGATAGCGTGGTGGTGCTGGCCGGAGGAGTCGTGCCGGCGCATGTTCCGCTCCAGCATGTGAGCAGATTCCAGACATTGATCGATCCGAGTCCGGTGACGGAGTCGTAGCCCACGCCGGCGTCGAATCCGACTGGCGTGGCCTGGGGGCAGGTCTGTCGTCTCGGGCAATCTGAAGCC
>CAZXCO010000532.1:0-8970 GCA_964639095.1 uncultured Solibacteraceae bacterium | reverse complement strand
TCGGATCCGCAGGAGATTTCCGCCGCGAATCAGTTCGGCGTCTGGAGATCACTCGACGGCGGCCTGTCCTGGCAGGGCCTGAATGACGACCTGCCCAATCTGATGGTCCGCAAGTTAATTGACCGTCGGACGGCCGTGCTCGCGGACGGAACTCTGGCCGGCGTGGATGCAGGCATCTGGACGCCGCTCGCGGGCAGCGACCCGGAGGTCGCCCTGCGCCAGCGATTCAGCGCCACAGCCCGCGTAGAGGTCAGTGCCGCCGCACTCTCCGGGGCAACGGCCTACGCCGGAACCGACGATGGACGTTTGCTTGTCTCCCGCGACAGCGGCGCGACCTGGACCGCCGCCTCTCAGACCGCGAGCGGACGAATCGCGCGGATCTGGGTGGACAACGACCGTCCGGATGTGGCTCTCGCGGCCGCCGGTTCGAGCCTGTTCCGTACCGTGAACGGAGGACTGTTCTGGGACGACGTGACGGGCTCTCTGCCGCCGGCCTCCATTCACGGAATTGCTGCGGATCGTTCTGCCGGCGTCGTCTATGTCGCGACCGACCGGGGCGTTTTCTCGGGCAGACTGTCCTTGAATGACGCGGGCGCCCCCACTGCCAACTGGAAAGCGATTTCGCGCGATCTGCCTGCGGCGCCTGCCTGGGATGTCCGGCTGAATCCGGACAACACTCTGACCGTCGCACTCGATGGTTACGGCGTTTTCGAAGCGCCGGCGCCCCACCACACGCGCAATATCCGGATCGTGAGCGGCGCCGACCTCACCGAACGTCCGGCGGCGCCGGGCTCGCTCATCAGCGTACTGGGCGCAAAGGTGGAAACGGTGAAAAACGGGGGCGTACCCTATCCGGTGCTGGCCTCCTCCAGCCAGAGTTCCCAGTTGCAGGTTCCCTTTGAAGCCGTCCCCGGGACGTTTTCGCTGACGCTGCAGGGCGTTGACGAAAACGGGGCAACCAACACCTGGAGCGTGCCTCTCACGGTGAAAGATGCCGCGCCCGCCATTTTCGTCGATGGCGAAGGAGCGCCGCTGATTCTGGACGCATCGAGCGGGCTCGTTCTCGATTCGAAGGCTCCGGTCTACGCCGGTTCCTCGATTGAAATTCTCGCGACGGGGCTTGGAAAGGTCACGCCGGACTGGCCGACGGGGGTACCCGCCCCACTCGACGCACCGCCTGCCGTCAAGGGCACGGTGACGGCGTTCCTCGACGGCCGTCCTGTCCAGGTCACGCGCGCGGAACTTGCGCCCGACTATGTGGGCTATTACCTCGTGGAATTGTCGATCCCCTCGATTGTGAATCGAGGCGCCAGCGAGTTGCGCATTGTCATGAACGGGGTGGAGAGCAATCGCGTGAAACTTTTTCTCGAACCCGGGCATCCTCTCCAACGCCAGCTTTCGCGGGACACGCTGCCGCGCTAGTGCGGTACGCCTCAACGGTCCTTCGATTGCGATACGGCAACGCGAGGACGGATGAGCCGGCAGCTTCGTGAAATCGAGTCGCCCCCGGAACCTCAGGCTTTGCTGGCGCCGCCCGAAGCTCCGAATCCCGAGGCGCCGAAGCAACAACCTCCAAAATCGGAGCCGCCCAAAAACGACACAACTCATCCGGCGCCACACCGGAGCAGGAAATGGCTCTATACGCTGTTTCTGCTGATTCTTGTTCTCGGCGGGATTTTCTGGTATCGGTCCACTCACGCGGCCTCCATCGCGCGGAGAGCCGGCGAAGCCGGAGGCGGAAGAGGGGCACCGGCCGGGGGCATTCCTGTTGTGTCCGTGCAGGCGCGCAGGGGAAATATTCCGGTCTATATCACCGGGCTCGGGGCGATTACGCCGCTCGCCACCGTCACCGTCAAGAGCCGTGTGGATGGCCAACTGATGGCCGTCCACTTCCAGGAAGGCGACCTGGTACATCAGGGTGATCCGCTGATCGACATCGATCCGCGCCCTTACCAGGCAGCCGTGGAGGAGGCCGAGGGGCAGTTGACCCGCGATCAGGCCCTGTTGGCGAACGCCAGAGTCGATCTGGCTCGATACCAGACGCTGATCAAGGAAGATGCCATTCCCGAGCAGCAACTGGCGACTCAGCAGTCGACAGTTAAGCAATTCGAAGGCACTGTCAAAGACGATGAGGGCCTGCTCGACTCCGCGAAGCTGAACGTGCTTTACTGCCACATCACCTCGCCGATCACCGGAATCGTGGGTCTGCGCCTGGTGGATCCCGGCAATATCGTTCACGCGGCCGATACCAACGGCATGCTGGTGATTACGCAGATCCAGCCGATCAGCGTGATTTTCACCGTATCGGAAGATCAACTGCCGCCCGTTCTGGACGAAATCCGGCACGGCCGGAAACTGCCCGTGGAGGCGTGGGATCGTGAGCTGAAAAACAGGATTGCGACCGGTTCGCTCGAAACCGTCGACAACGAAATCGATCAGACCACCGGCACCCTGAAACTGCGTGCGATCTTCGACAACAAAGACCGCGCTTTGTTCCCGAATCAGTTCGTCAATGCCCGGCTGCTGTTGCAGGAGAAGCGGGGAGTGACGGTGCTGCCCACGGCGGCGGTGCAGCGCAACGCGCAGTCGACCTACGTCTTCCTCATCAAGCCGGACAACACGGTTACGATTCGGCCGATTACTCTGGGGACCACGGAAGGCGACGAATCCGAGGTCACCGCCGGGCTCATGCCCGGCGACAAAGTGGTGATGACCGGCGTCGACAAACTGCAGGAAGGCGCCCGCGTTATTCCTCACGCAGCCGCGGCTCCGGATTCGACCGCTCCTCTCCAAAACCAGTGAGGTCGCGCGCGTGAACCCGTCGAGGACCTTTATCCTGCGACCGGTCGCCACTTCGCTTTTGATGGCCGGCGTTGTGCTCGCGGGTCTGGTGGCTTTCCATCAGTTGCCTCTCTCGGCGCTGCCCGAGGTCGATTACCCGACGATCCAGGTGGTTACGTTTTATCCGGGCGCCGGTCCCGACGTGATGGCTTCCTCGGTGACCGCGCCGCTCGAACGCCAGTTGGGGCAGGTGCCGGGGCTGCAGCAGATGACATCCACGAGCTCCGACGGGAGTTCGGTCATCACGCTCCAGTTCAATCTCAGCCTCAATATCGATGTTGCCGAACAGGAAGTGCAGCAGTCGATCAATGCTTCCGGAACGTATCTGCCGGCGGATCTTCCCGTGCCGCCCGTCTATACGAAGTCGAATCCGGCGGATGCGCCGGTTCTGACGCTGGCGCTTACATCGAAGGACCTGCCGCTCTCCGAGGTCGAGGACCTTGCCGACACGCGGCTTGCGCCGAAGATCTCGCAGTTGCCCGGCGTCGGACTGGTCAGCATCAGCGGCGGACAGAAGCCCGCCGTCCGCATTCAGGCCAATTCCGCGCAACTCGCCTCCTACAGGCTGAACATGGAAGACCTGCGGACGGCGCTGGTGGCCGCGAACGTGAATCAGGCCAAGGGCAATTTCGACGGGCCGCATCAGGCTTACCAGATCGGCGCCAACGATCAACTGCTTTCGAGCGCGGACTACAGCGGCCTTGTCATCGCGTACCGGAACGGGGCGCCCGTGACCCTGAGTTCCGTGGCGACCGTGAGGGACGACGTGGAGGACATCCGCAAGGCGGCCTGGATGAACGAAGTCCCGGCGGTAATCCTCAACGTGCAGCGGCAGCCGGGAGCAAACACGATTTCCGTGGTGGATCAGATCCGGAAACTGCTGCCGCAGTTGACGAGCACTCTGCCCGCTTCCATTCACGTGGCGACGCTGACCGACCGCACGACCACGATCCGCGCTTCGGTCAAAGACGTTGAATTCGAGCTGATGCTGACCATCGCGCTCGTCGTGATGGTGATTTTTCTTTTTCTGCGCAGTCTCCCGGCCACGATCATACCCGGCGTCGCCGTTCCTCTGTCGCTCATCGGCGCCTTCGGGTTCATGTACGCGATGGGCTACAGCCTCAACAATCTGACGCTTATGGCGCTGACGATTTCCACCGGCTTCGTGGTGGATGACGCCATCGTGATGATCGAGAACATCGCCCGCTATATCGAAAACGGGGAAGATCCGCTGAAGGCGGCGCTCGACGGCGCTGAACAGATCGGCTTCACGATCATGTCGCTGACGATCTCTCTGATTGCGGTGCTGATCCCGCTGCTTTTCATGGGCGACATCGTCGGCAGGCTGTTCCGGGAATTTGCGGTGACTCTGGCGGCCACGATCCTGATGTCCGCCGTTGTCTCGCTGACACTGACGCCGATGATGTCGGCGAGGATTCTCAAACACACGCCGCAAGCGGAGCAGGGATGCTTTTACCGCGCGTCCGAAAAGGCCTTCGACGCGGTGATTGCCTTTTACGGCCGCACGCTGAAGTTCGTTCTTCGTTTCCGGACCACAACCCTGCTCGTGGCTTTGGCGACGCTCGTCCTGACCGTCTATCTTTACTACGCAATCCCGAAAGGGTTTTTCCCGATCCAGGATACGGGACTGATTCAGGGAGTCACCGAGGCTTCGCAGTCGGTTTCCTTCACCGAGATGTCCCAATTGCAGCAGAGGGTGGCGCATGCGATACTCAAGCATCCGGCGGTCGATAGCCTGTCGTCGATCATTGGCATCGACGGGACCAATACAACCCTGAACAGCGGCCGCATCCAGATCAATCTGAAGCCTCTTTCCCGGCGGAAGATTGGCGCCAGCGACGTAATCCGCAGGCTGCAGCCGGAAATCGCGAAGATTTCCGGTATCACCCTTTACATGCAGCCCGTGCAGGATCTCAGTGTGGAAGATCGCGTGAGCCGTACACAGTTTCAATACACGCTCGAGGACCCGAACGCGGACGAGCTGAACACTTACGCGCCGATGATGCTGGCGAAGCTACGCCAGAGGCCTGAATTGCGCGACGTGGCGAGCGATCAGCAGACGGAGGGCCTGCAGGCGAAGCTGGTGTTCGATCGCGAAACGGCGGCCCGCCTGGGGATCACGCCGGCGGCCATCGATCAGACCTTGTACGACGCGTACGGCCAGCGGCAGGTCTCGACGATCTTCACGCAGTTGAACCAGTACCACGTCATTCTGGAGACGCAGCCCGGATTCGATCGCAACCCGTCCGATCTGGCCAGCGTTTTTATCCGTTCGGGCGCCGTCGCGCCGTCCGGGGTGACCGGGCAGGGAAGCGCGGCTCCGGGCAGAACGTCAGCGGGGGCATCGGCCGGAACGGCCGCGGCGGCGGCTGCCGTCACGTCGTCCGGCGCTTCGGCGCTGCAGTCCGGTCCCGTGCCGTCGACAACGGCCTTCCCCAACGGCCAGCAGGTTCCGCTGAACGCATTCACGCAATTGCAGATGACCTCCGTCCCGATCACGATCAATCATCAGGGGCAGTTTCCGGTCGTTACGCTCTCCTTCAATCTGGCCCCGAATGCCTCGCTGGGGCAGGCGATCCGGGCCGTCAACCAGGTGAAGGAGAGCCTCCACATGCCGGCCAGCGTGCAGGGCGCGTTCCAGGGGACAGCGGCGGCTTTCCAGGGCTCGCTCGCGAACCAGCCGATGCTGATTCTGGCGGCGCTGGCGACCGTGTACATCGTGCTGGGCGTGCTTTACGAAAGCTACATCCATCCAATCACGATTCTCTCGACGCTGCCGTCGGCGGGCGTGGGCGCTCTCCTGGCGCTTTCGATCACCGGAAACGATTTCACCATCATCGCGCTGATCGGCATCGTGCTGCTGATCGGGATCGTGAAAAAGAACGCGATCATGATGATCGATTTTGCGCTGGAGGCCGAGCGCGAGCGGCATCTGCCGGCGGAAGAGGCGATCTATCAGGCTTCGCTGCTGCGGTTTCGCCCGATCATGATGACTACGATGGCGGCGCTGCTGGGCGGCCTGCCGCTCGCGCTCGGGACGGGCATGGGCGCGGAGCTGCGCCGGCCGCTGGGCATCACGATCGTGGGCGGTCTGATTCTGAGCCAGTTGCTGACACTCTATACGACGCCCGTAATTTACCTCTTTTTCGACCGGCTGGCCGTCCGGTTTTCACGCGCGAAACGAAGCGCTCCGGAAGCGGAGCTCAGCCATGCGTGAGCAACGCCGGGCCGGGTGGCCATGAACGTTTCCGAGATCTTCGTTCGCAAGCCGGTCGCGACCACGCTTCTCACCGCGGCCATCGCGCTTGCGGGCGCCTTTGCCTTCCGCGTGCTTCCGGTCTCCCCGCTCCCGCAGGTCGATTTCCCCACCATCTCGGTGCAGGCGGCGCTGCCGGGCGCGAGTCCGGAAATCATGGCGTCTTCCGTCGCGACGCCTCTGGAACGGCAGCTCGGGCATATCGCCGCTATCAGCGAGATGACCTCTTCGAGCTCGCTCGGCACGACCAGCATCACGCTGCAGTTCAATCTTGACCGCGATATCGATGCGGCCGCGCGCGACGTCGAAGCTGCCATCAACGCGGCCCGTGGCTATCTGCCCGCCAATCTGCCGGGCAACCCGAGTTATCGCAAGGTGAATCCTGCGGATGCTCCGATCCTGATCCTCGGGCTCACGTCGCAGGCTCTTTCCAGGGGGCAGATGTATGACGTGGCTTCCACGATCATGGCGCAGAAGCTTTCGCAGATCAGCGGTGTCGGCCAGGTGACGGTGGGCGGCAGCGCCCTGCCGGGCGTTCGCGTCGAACTGAATCCGGAGTCGCTCAGCAAGTACGGCATCAGCTTTGAGCAGGTCCGGACGGCTCTCGCAAACGCCAACGCCAATATCCCGAAAGGCTATTTCGACAACGGCCACCGGACGTGGGACGTCGGAGCCAACGACCAGATCCTCAAGGCGGTCGATTACGAACCCCTGCTCATTGCGTATCACAACGGCGTGGCCGTGCGCGTCAGGGATGTCGGCCAGGCGGTGGACTCGGTGGAGGACATCCGGCAGGCCGGCTATCTGAATGGCCAGCCCGCCGTGCTGCTGATTATTTTCCGGCAGCCTGGCGCCAATATCATCGATACCGTCGATCGCATCCGTGCGGCGCTGCCGCAGCTCGCCTCCGCCATCCCGAAGACTATTCATCTCACCGTGGCAATGGACCAGACGGTAACCATCCGGGCTTCCGTGAACAACGTGGAAGTCACCCTGATGATCTCGGTGGCGCTCGTGATTCTCGTCGTGTTCCTGTTTCTGCGGAACTGGCGGACTACCCTGATTCCAGGCGTTGCCGTTCCGGCTTCGCTGGTCGGCGCCTTTGCCGTCATGTATCTCCTGGGCTACAGCATCGACAATCTGTCGCTGATGGCCCTCACGATCTCGACCGGATTCGTGGTCGACGACGCCATCGTGGTAATCGAAAACATTACGCGGTACCGGGAACACGGCATGAATCCTTTCGCGGCGGCCCTCAAGGGCGCGCAGGAGATCGGGTTCACCGTGATGACAATCAGCATCTCCCTCGTGGCGGTATTTCTGCCGCTGCTTCTGATGGGTGGCGTGGTGGGCCGGCTTTTCCGCGAATTCTCGGTAACGCTGGCCATTGCGATCGTGGTTTCGATGGTCATTTCCCTGACCACAACCCCCATGATGTGCGCCTGGCTCCTGAAATCGGGAGAGGAGCACGGCTGGTTCCACCGCACGAGCGAACGCTTTTTCGCATGGCTCGTCGATGTCTACGGGCGGACGCTGAACAAGGTGCTGGACTACGCGCCCATTACCGCTCTGATCCTGCTGGCGACGATCGCGCTGAACGTGTGGCTGTTTATCCGTGTACCGAAGGGATTTTTCCCCCAGCAGGACAACGGGCGCATTCAGGGAGCGATTCAGGCCGATCAGGATACGTCGTTTCAGGCGCTCGACGGAATCCTGGTGCGGATGATCTCCATCGTGAAATCCGACCCCGGGGTTGCGGATGCATTGGGATTCACCGGGGGCGGGAATACGGCCCGCATGTTCGTTTCCCTGAAGCCTCTGAGCCAGAGAAAGGCCTCGGCCGAGCAGATCATTGCCCGGCTGCGGCCGCGGCTTGCCCGCGTCCCGGGGGCGAGTCTCTACCTGCAGGCTTCGCAGGACGTCCGCGTCGGGGGCCGGCAGAGCGCCGCGCAGTATCAATTCACGCTGCGCGGCGATAATCTGCAGGATCTGGTGACCTACGCGCCCCGCATGCTGGAGAAGCTGAAAGGAATTCCCATCATTGCCGATGTCAACAGCGACCAGCAGAACAAGGGACTGCAGGCGATGGTGACCTATGACCGCGCCACCGCCGCACGCTTCGGCATCTCGCCGCAGCTGATCGACAACACCCTCTACGATGCCTTCGGGCAGCGCCAGGTCTCGACCATGTACTCTTCGCTGAACCAGTATCACGTGGTGATGGAGGCGGCGCCGGAATTCTGGCAGAGTCCCGGGTTCCTGCGCGACGTTTACGTGATTTCTCCCTCGGGTGAGCAGGTTCCGCTCTCCGCGCTGGCTTCCCATGAATTGAAGACCGCTCCGCTTGCGGTGAACCATCAGGGTTTGTTTCCCGCCGTGACGATTTCGTTCAATTTGCAGCCGGGCGTTTCGCTGAGTGACGCAGTGAGGGCGATCAACGGCGCGGCGGCCGCTGTCGGCCTTCCCAAAACCATCCAGACCGCCTTTGCGGGAACGGCGGAGGCCTACGAGCAGTCGCTCGGGAGCGAGCCGCTTCTGATCGCGGCGGCCCTCGCGACCGTTTACCTCGTCCTGGGAATTCTGTATGAGAGTCTGGTGCACCCGCTGACGATTCTTTCGACGATCCCCTCGGCGGGCGTGGGGGCGCTGCTCGCGCTCTTCATCACCGACACCGACCTCACGGTGATCGCCATTATCGGAATCATCCTGCTGATCGGAATCGTAAAAAAGAACGCGATCATGATGATCGATTTCGCGCTCGCCGCCGAGCGGCAGGAGGGGAAAAATTCGCGGGATTCCATTTTCGAAGCCTGTCTGCTGCGGCTGCGTCCGATTCTGATGACCACGATGGC
>CAZXCO010000531.1:0-2780 GCA_964639095.1 uncultured Solibacteraceae bacterium | reverse complement strand
CACGTGACGGCTACGGTGATGAGCAGAAAGAGCAGGAGCCGCCGGGACGGGGTTCGCCACAGAAAAATCAGGCAGAGCAGAGCTGCGATCCAGGCTCCATCCATCCAGTTGGCGCGATGATTACCCGGGATGCCGGAGATTGCGACAGCGGCGCGTTCGATCCAGGTACGTGCGGTGTGCGGATAGGGCCCGGAGTCCTTCGGCACAATGTAAATAAACAGGGCCGAGCCATTCACCGTCAGGTGAAGCTCGGAGAGCTTCATTCCGAATTCCCCGGTCGTGAGCTTCGCATTGGCGGTGGCGGTCTCGCCGCGCCTCTCGAAGTTGTAGACCACAAGAGGCAGCATCCCGAGGACGAATGCCGCCAGCGCGGTGGCGGCGCTGAGCGCCCGGACCCTTCGGAACGCCTCCTTGCGGTAAATCAGCAACGCGGCGGTTCCCAGACCGATGAGGGGCCAGATCAAGATGGCTTTGTCCCACATTCCCAGACCCCACAAGAAAAAGCCGAGGGCCAGCGGGACCGGCGACCGTGTCGCAATCCATCGTTGAACGAGCACCAGGCCGCCCATCAGCAGCAGATGCTGGATCGCCACCGGTCCCCAGTCGAAAACGTCGGTGAGCAGGAACATCGAATTGGTGGCCAGCAGTGCGCTGGCAACGATCGCCGCGCGCGCACCGGCAATCCGGCGAACCCAGATCCAGGACAGCCAGACCGTCGCTGTGCCCATGACCAGGACTGGAACACGCACCGACCAGGGATCCGGCTCGAAGAGCCGGAACAGGCCGGCATAAAGCCACGTCTTCAGGGCTCCGGAATAACTCATCACCATAACGGGGACCCTGATGGAGCCGAGAGCCACGCGGTAAAAGGAGGCCTCCGGATAGAAGATCGGCGTCGAGAAGAACAGTTCGTCGTTCTGCAGACCGAGATGGGGAATCAAAGCGAGCCCTGCGAGGAAGAAATACAGACAGAGCAGGGCGGGGGCAAGCCACGTGAGCCAATTGCAGCGCCTCACTCTTAGCAATGAGCGCCCGCGCATGAGCCTGTCACGATGAGGCGCTCTCCCTTCCGGAGCCCGCGGGCTCCTTCATCCGGGCTCTTTCCCGGACTCCTTCAAAAGATGAGTCTGGCCGCGAGTTGAACCTGGCGCCTGTCCCAGGTGGAATCAGTGCATCCAAAACAGGCATCCACAGTGTTCCCGGCGCCCGCATTCGCGCTCGTGCCGATCACGTACAGGTTCGCATGATTGAAAACATTGAAAATCCCGCCGCGAATCTGAAGCGTGAATCGTTCTGTAAGACGGGTATCTTTATGAAGCGCCAGATCGACATTCCAGAAACCGGGCGCGCGAAAGAGATCTCTTCGCGACATGTTGAAGGGCCATGGCTCGCCGGGTGTGAGCAGATTCGGCTCGTTCGCAATCTGGGCAGGGAGAAACGTGATCAGATGAAACACGTCCGGCATAATCGATGGCACGAACGTGTTTCGTCTGGTGGGAAACTGCCCGACAAACGTGGCCCGCGGCGCGCTCAGATCGAGCGTCTGCGCGCTCGTGTCGAAGACGCTGAACGGCTGACCGGATCGTGCAACGAAAATCAGGCTGAGAACCCATCCACGGCTCGCGGCGGCCAGCCACCTGGTTTTCATCCGTGCCGGCACCTCCCATTCACCCGAAAAGACGACCCGATGGCGGATATCGAACTCCGCATCGCCGCGATCCAGATTCGGGTCGAAAGGATCCAGCAGTCCCGTATCGAAGGCTCCGTTGTTGATCGTGATGTTGCGGTTGCCGTACTGACCGGCCACGCCGCTGCCGCCCGTTTCGAAAAAAGTGGAACTCATGTTATCGATCGCATGCGACCACGTGTAGTTCACCGTCAGGGAGACGCCGGACTGCAGAAAGTTGTTCACCGCCAGGCGGTTGTTCAGGCCATGGTAGATGGAGAAGCCCTGGTTGCCCCGATATCCGACATCTTCGGCGTAGCCTGGGTTCGGCTGAGAAACACAATCGCCGTTGCCCGTACAGGGATCCCCCAGCGCCAGATTCCCCATGCCGAACTGATTCGGATAAGTAATCGTGTAGAGATTCACGCCCTTTGAACCGCTGTATTCCAGGCTGTAAACAACGCCCGGCGCGATCTCGCGCTCGATGGCGGCATTCCAGAAGTGCGCATACGCGGTCTTGAGATTCGGATCGATGATGCGCGCTGCCGGCGGCGGAAGCGGAATCGTCCCGCTGCCGGCAAGCGGTCCGAAGTTGCTGGTGGTAATAGCGCCAGGCACATTGAGAATCGCGAAGTTGGGCAGGTTCTGGATCACGTTAAAGGTGACATTACCGAAATTCCGCTGATATCCGATGCCGTAGCCGGCGCGGAAGCTGGTGCCGCCATCGCCGAAAACATCCCAGGCCACTCCGATGCGCGGCGCGAAGTCCTTCCAGTCGGGCTTCCAGA
This sequence comes from uncultured Solibacteraceae bacterium, assembly GCA_964639095.1. GTDB lineage: Bacteria > Acidobacteriota > Terriglobia > Bryobacterales > Bryobacteraceae > BOG-234. The sequence continues at coordinate 326 of CAZXCO010000531.1, read as the reverse complement.
GTCCGCCTGCGGAGCTTTCCGGCGCGCGCTGGAGGCCGCCGCTACGGAGATAATCACCGAGATGGTCGTCGGCGAAACCGACTCCCGGGGCGTACCAGTTCGAATCCAGACCGGCGTTCTTGTTGTGCTGAACCCCGAAATGCTCCCATCTCACTCCCAGCGTGACTGCCAGGTTACCGCGCAATTTCCAGTAGTCCTGTGCGTAGAGCGCTCCGCTGTGAAAGCGGTTGCTGCGGCTGAAATCGGGCGCGCTCACAGGCAAAGGGAGAGAACACGCGGGACTGGCTGTGCCGCCCGGGCAGGGGAACTTGCCCTGCGGATCGATC
>CAZXCO010000530.1:0-2738 GCA_964639095.1 uncultured Solibacteraceae bacterium | reverse complement strand
CTCCGGCGGCCGTACCTCGAAAAAGACCCGACGCATCCGCTCGGAGCCTATGCGGTCTCGAAACTCGCGGGCGAGCTGTATGCGCAGGCTTATCTCGAGCGGCCCCTCATCGTGAGGACCTCAGGGGTTTTCGGCCCCGGTGGACTACGCACCGCCCGCGGCAACTTTCCCGAGCTGATGCTCCGGCTGGCGCGCGAGGGGAAGCCCATCCGCGTTGTCGAGGACCACATCGCCTCGCCGACCTATGCGCCGGCGCTCGCGAGCCGTTCCATCGACGTCCTCGAGCGGGATCTCGACGGGATTTTTCACATCGGCGGCGGGCGGCCCATCTCCTGGTTCGAATACGCCAGGCTGATCTTCGAAAAGGCGGACGTCACGGCCAATCTCACAGCGACCAACGAGCGCGAATACCGCACCGCCGCCACCCGGCCGAAGTTCTCGGCTTTGGAAAACGCCCGTCTTCGCGAACACGGCATCCGGTCGATGCCTCCTCTGGAGGAGGCGATCGAAGAGTATCTGGTGGAACGAAAGCGCTTCGCCGCCTGATTCGGAGCGGTTCCTTAATCGCCCGCGATCACGCGGAAGAGTTCGACAGGTTCCTCTTCTTCCGACGTCTCCACATCCCGGAGCCGCTTCTCGATGGCGCGCGTTCGGATCGCCGCATCGTCCACGGTCTGGGTCGCCTGGTCGAGCCGTTTGCGGATCGTCGCCAGCACCTGCGAGTATTTCCCGAACTGCAGCTTTACGTCGCTGAGCAGCTTCCAGACTTCGCTCGACCGCTGCTGGATCGCCAGTGTCCGGAAACCCATCTGGAGGCTGTTCAACAGCGCGGCGAATGTGGTGGGCCCGGCGAGAACCACGCGGAAATCATTCTGCAGAGATTCCGCCAGACCGGGGCGGCGCAGGGATTCCGCATAAAGCCCTTCAGTCGCGAGAAAGAGAATCCCGAAATCGGTGGTGCGGGGCGGCGCGAGGTACTTGCCGCTGAATGTCTTTGCACATGCGCGAATCACACCTTCCAGTTCGCGGGCGCTCGTCTCGACGGCCTCCGCATCTCCCCGCTCGGCCGCCGCGGCCAGCCGCTGATAGGTCTCCATCGGGAACTTTGCGTCGACCGGCAGCCATACCGGGTCGGCCTCCCGCCCCGGCAGCCGGATCGCGAATTCCACGCGTTCGCTGGTTCCCGTGGTGGACACGTTGCGCTCATACTGCTCTGGCGAGAGAATCTGGGCCAGCAGATTTTCCAGTTGCACTTCGCCCCACGCGCCCCGCGTCGTCACGTTGCTCAGCACGCGCTTCAGATCGCCGACACCCGAAGCGAGCGTCTGCATTTCGCCCAGCCCCTTCTGCACCTGCTCGAGGCGCTCGCTCACCAGCCGGAACGATTCGCCGAGGCGCGCTTCGAGCGTCGTCTGCAGCTTTTCATCCACGGTCTGGCGCATCTGATCGAGCTTCGCCGCATTCTCGGTCTGGAGCGAGAGGAGCCGCTGATCGACAACGCCGCGAATCGCTTCAAGCTGCTTCTGCTGGTCGCGCTGCAGTTCGGTTGTGGCCGTGAGAAAACGCGCCAGCAACTGGCCTGCTTCCTCGCGGGAATCGGAGAGTTCGCGGGTGACTGCGGCGCGGAGTGACTCCGTCCGCTGTTCCGTCTGGCTGGCGAAGCGCTGGATGGCGCCGGCCACTTCCTCCCGCAGAGCCCGGCTTTCTTCGTTCTGCCCCTGTCTGGCCCGCGCAAGATCCTCGCGCAGACGCGCTTCGAGACCTTCGTGCGACCGAACGCGCATCAAAAGCAGCACGTTCAGAACCGCAACGGCCACAAGAAGGGTGATCACGACGAAAGAAAACATTTGGGTACCGCTCTGTTTTATTCTACGCTGGCCGCCCGAGGTGTTTTACCGCTTCTTCGACCTGCTTCGCGAGCGCCGCGTAATCGTCGCCTTCGAGCCGCAGCGGCCGGCCGAAGGTCACTCGCGCGCGCCCCGGAGTGGGAAATTTCGCCGATTTGTGCAAGACGCGCTCGAGTCCTTCCAGCCGGACAGGAACTACCGGGATGTGCAGCCGCGAGGCCAGCATTCCCACGCCGGGCTGGAAGCGGCCGATCTCGCCCGCGTCCGTCCTCCTGCCTTCCGGAAAGATCAGAATGCACTTCCCGTCCGACGTGAGATCGCCGGCATATCGCAGGGCATCCCGCGCACCCGACTCCCTCTGCGGCAGCGGAAACGCCTGGAACACCAGCGCGGCGAGGTAATAATTCAGGCCGTTCGTAAAGCGGCTGTGCCAGGGATATCCCGCGGGATGGAAGTGCGCATCGAAGAACTCCTTCGCCATGGCGGGCGACGCGCGATCGCGCCACTTCCACGGCATCGCCGCGAAAATCGCCGGCACGTCGAAATGGCTCTGATGGTTCGCGGCGAAAATCACCGGCGGCTCCAGGCCCCTCAGGTTTTCGAGGCCTTCCGTCCGGATCCACGCGAACACGCGGGTCAGAGGCAGAATGAGCCCCGGCAGCGCGAGTCTTCTGAGCCAACGCGCTGGCCGCGCGCGGTTCCATTCCGGAAACTCGAACGGCTCTTCGGCTACGGCGGGCTGCACGCGCGTGAGGTCCCCGATCGTGCGCGCGCTCGAAAACTGCAACTCGCTCAACGCAGTGCCCGTGCGCTGTTCCAGTTCCATCATGAGCTGGATGCGGTCGAGCGAGCTCAGTGCGAGATCGTCGAGCGAAGTGTTCAGATCGACGC
>CAZXCO010000529.1:0-2893 GCA_964639095.1 uncultured Solibacteraceae bacterium | reverse complement strand
TCGCGTCAGACGGACCGAATGGGTATTTGCGATCTTTCAGATCTATGCTGCCGTGCTCGCGGCCGCGGAGCCCGTCCAACCCTTTATCCGGTACAGGGTCTTTATCGTAAATTTCTGCATCCTCGTGATCTATGCCCTCCTCATCCACTTCGATTCTGCCCGGCCGCAACGTACAACCAGCATCATTCGGGACTGGCTCCCGCTTTGTCTCGTTCTTGTTGCCTACTGGGAGATGGGGTGGATGGCTTTGCCGCACTCTGATTTTCGCCTCGAGCAACATTGGGTCGCGTGGGACAGACTTTTTCTCGGCGCGGGTGGCAGGAGCGCCATTGAGGCCGCGGGACCTGTATTGCCCGCAATTCTCGAGATCTCTTACACGCTTGTGCACGCGCTGGCCCCATTCTCCGTTGCTTCCCTGTATGTCTGTCACCGCCGTGAACGGGTCGATCAATTCCTGTTCGTTTTCGTGCTCGCGGTGCTGCTGTGCTACGTACAGTTCCCTTTCTGGCCTTCGTACCCGCCGCGGTTGCTCTTCCCGGCGGAAGATGCGCCGTCGTATGATTCGCTGTTCCGGCGTTTCAATGTCTGGTTGTTAGGCAACTACGGCATTCATACGAGCGTATTCCCGAGTGCCCACGTCGCCGGCGCGTTTTCGGCCGCGTTCGGCATGAGATTGGCCCTCCCTGAGAAGCAAAGGATCAGTCAGTGGCTCGGTGTGGTCGCAGTACTCATCGCAGTGGCGACCGTCTATGGGCGCTACCACTATCTGGCAGATGCGGCCGCCGGCTTCCTGGTGGCGGTCATTGTATTCGTTATCGTCAAAATCGCTACACTGTGAGCAGAAGCGAGTATGCCGTTGGCGCTGTCCCTGCGGCGGAGCTGCCGCGCGATCGATCGCCGCCGCCGGGAAGTGCGTATGTTCGCCGCGGCCATGCAATACCGTACCCGCCCCGTGCTTGCCCAGATCGTCCCGATTCGCCGCTGCAATCTTGCGTGCACTTACTGCAACGAATACGACGACGTTTCAAAACCGGTTCCAATCGCCGAAATGCTGGCCCGCATCGACAAGCTTGCGGATCTCGGAACGTCTATTATTACCATCAGCGGCGGCGAGCCGCTCCTCCATCCCCAACTCGAAGACATCATCCGCCGGATCCGCTGCCACGGCGCTATCGCCACCGTTATCAGCAACGGGTACCTCCTGTCGCACGAGCGTATTCGCTCGCTCAACGAAGCCGGACTCGACTATCTTCAGATCAGCATCGATAACGTCGAACCGGACGAAACGTCCATGAAGTCTCTGCGCGTGCTGGAGCGAAAGCTGGAATGGCTGGCGCGTGAAGCCGAGTTCTCCGTGACCATAAATTCGGTTTTGGGCGTCGGTGTTCGCCACCCCGAAGATGCCCTTACCGTGGCGCACCGCGCCCGCGCTCTCGGGTTCAACAGTACCGTAGGTATCGCACACGACGGCGGCGGCCAGAGCCAGCGTCTCTCCGAAGGTCAGTTCCGCATTTATCAGGACATCCGTAAGCTGGAGACCGGCGTCTTCTCTTTCGCGCATTTCGATCGTTTCCAGGAAAATCTCGCCCGTGGTGTGCCCGAGTTCTGGGACTGCCGCGCGGGAGCCCGCTTCCTGTACATCTGCGAAGACGGTCTGGTCCATTGGTGCTCGCAACAGCGAGGCCGTCCGGCCATCCCGCTCGCCGATTACACTGCGGTCGACATCGAACGTGAATATGCCGTCGTGAAAGGCTGCGCGCCTTTCTGCAGCATCTCCTGTGTCCGTCAGACAGCGATGCTCGATCGAATCCGCGAAAACCCGCGCGGAATGCTGCAGGACCTGACCGAGCGGCGCCGTGCGACCGACCCGAACTTCCGCACGCCGCTCCTGCTGCGATTCCTTGCGTGGGCCTTTCTCGACAGCCCGCTCTCCGCCGGGCTCCGCGGAGCGTCCCGTCGTCTGCTGGGTCGCAACGCAGAGTCAGCGAAGCGAGCCGATGTGACGCCCGCTTCACGCTCGAAGTCTTCGTGAAGACTCCTGACAGGCGGTGGAGCGCAGTGTCGGAAAGAAGGATTCCAGGTTCGCGACCGTTTCGCAGGCGGCCCGGACTCTTAAAGTTCCGGGTTCACTCAGCCTCCTCTGCATATTCATCGAGCACGCTGTCGGACAGGTACGCCAGGTGCTTCTGTGCCGCGAGTTCTCGGAGGCTGTCGTACGACAGATATGTGCAGCTCTCCGCGAGCGGGGCCCGTTCAAGCAATGAGAACACAGGCCTTCTGATTTCGTTGAATACTCTTTCCTGCTTTGCAAGCGGCGCACAATATGGAGCTTGATATCCATGTTGGGCTGGAGCGCGAGAAGGTCTGCCTTGGGAAGAATTCCCGAATCTACGGAAGTCGTATGTTCATCCGGCTTCACCCACGCGACTCGGGTTGCCGCAAATGGAAACGCTCCGCCAGCAGCCTCAATAACCTGACGATACGACTCTGAGAACGGGCCGGGCCGAAACTGAAGTCAGTCGGGACCGCTTGCGCTCGATGACGCCCACTCCACGTCAAATCCTCGCCTTCAAAGGCGCCAGACCAGCGCGCACTGCGGACCAGGTGTGTTTCAAAAACGTCGTTTTGCGGCGTATCGGAATCAGCAAGCCCTTACAGGCGGTGAATTGCTCAGGAAAGCTTTTCACGGCCGGAAGTTTTTGGAGAAGAACTGCAAAGGCTGGCGGGAGTAGCCCAGAGCCCGATAAAATTCCGCCGCCTGGTGATTGCCGGGTTCGACAAGCAGGTTGATCCTGGTTGCCCCATGGTCCCGAAGAGCCCGCTCTACCGCGCTCATCAGTCCGCTCCCGATCCGACTGCGCCGAGCGACTGGTTTTACGGCCAGGTGATAAAT
>CAZXCO010000528.1:0-2653 GCA_964639095.1 uncultured Solibacteraceae bacterium | reverse complement strand
GTCAGGTTTTCCTTTGTGCAGAACTCGACGTGCGAATCGACAGTGTCGGCGCTGACACCCAGCACCACAGCTTTCCGCGCGTCGTACTCCTTCTGGTCTCGCTGGAAATTGTGCGCTTCGATGGTGCACCCGGGCGTCATGTCCTTTGGATAGAAGTAAAGAACCACCCACTGGCCTCTGTAATCGTGCAGGCTGACCTTCTTGCCTTCCTGCGAACTCAGAGTGAAATCGGGCGCTACCGAGCCTACCGCAGGCACTGTGTCCGCCGCGCGGACTATCGGATGGGACATGGTCAGAACCATGGCCACCGCGGGCGCCAGACCCATGAGAATGCGCGAAATCTTCATTTTGTCTCTCTCCTCGTGTACCGGGCGCCGCGTGAAGCGGCCCCTTGCCGATACTAGCTTGCTGCTCTTTAGAATGCACGGAGACCGAAAGTTCATCCCGTTTCGCGGAGAAGGCGTCCGGTGTTTCCGTGCCCATCGTCACTGCTTCCAGTCATTCTACCGGCTTCGTGGCTCGCCGGTGGCGTTGCAAATGCTCCAGCCGGTGCATGCCAGCAAATCATTCGCACTTCCGATTTGCCGCGCTGGCGGGGATTTTTCTATCGGGGCTTGCCGTAATTTCGTTTCCGGCTTCCCTCCGGGCTCAGAACGCCCCGCAGCCCGACAACACCAGAGTCAACAAACAAGACAAGGCGCCAGGCGCCGTAACCGCGGACAAACAGAAGGAGAACCGAACAGACCGGAAGTTGACACAGCAGATTCGCAAGGCTGTGATAGCCGACAAATCGCTTTCCACATACGCGCACAACATCAAAATCATCACCCAGGGCGGCGTGGTCACGCTCAAAGGGCCTGTCCGCTCCGAAGAGGAAAAGAAAGCAGTTGTCGCAAAGGCCGGAGAGATCGCGGGCGCCGGCAAGGTCACCGATCAGCTCTCGATAGCGCCGGCGAACCGGTGAGACGACCGGAATCCACAGGGAGAACAATATGACTGGCAAGAAAACAGCAGTTTTCGGTATTTACGGATCCACGGAAGCGGCGGAATCCGCGGTGGATACACTTGTGCAGGCCGGCTTTCCGAGTTCGGAGATTTCGGTGCTGCTTCCGGATATCAGGGGCAGCCGCGATTTCGCCCATGAGAAGGACACCAAGGCTCCCGAAGGGACGGCTGCCGGGGTCACCGCGGGCGGCATCATCGGCGGCACATTGGGAATTCTTGCAGGCATCGGCACTCTCGCCATACCAGGAGCCGGCCCGTTCATTGCCGCCGGCCCGATTATGGCGGGACTCGCCGGATTGGGTGTCGGCGGAACCGTCGGCGGGATTATCGGCGCCCTCATCGGAATGGGAATTCCCGAATACGAAGCGAAACGGTACGAGGGACGTCTCAGGAACGGCGGCGTTCTGCTCTCGGTCCACTGCAATACATCCGAAGAGATCGATCGAGCCAAAAACCTCCTGAAAGGCACGGGGGCCGAGGATATCGCATCCAGCGGCGAGAGTTCGAAGGGGGTCTCCGAGCCGGAAAAAGTCCGGACAAGCGGATCTTCTTAAAACGATCGCCTCAGGTCAGTCGACCCGGCGCGCGGGCAGGAGTTCGGCGTTTGCGTCGCGGCTTCTGCCCGGCCCAGGGCCCCAGCCTACTTCCGCGAGCCGCGCCGGAGATTCTTCAGAACCGTCTGGCGCCGTTTGTGTTTCTTTCGCGTGGGCTTGCTGATGATGAATGTGCCGCTGCCGACGTATTCGGCCTTGTAGAGCTTCTCGTTTTCTGAAGTGCCTGCCGGTGTATCCGCCAAAGTAAAGAACTCCGTTCCCGTAAAAATAAAACTCCAGTGTAGCGTGTAACCCGTGCTGCGCGGCCGGCACTGGATGCCATGGGAATATCACAATAGATGCGCGGCGGCGTGATGCGAGATCGAAGGTGGCGTTGCGCCGGTTTGGCGATTCTGCTCTTCCTGGTCGGGGCCTGGCAGTCGCCGCCTCCTCCCCCGTCTTCGAAGCTGCCGACCGCGCAGGAAATTAATTCCGTTCTCAACGAGCTTTCAGGCATTACGGGATTCCGCATCCGGAAAGAGCTCCCCTTTGCCCTGATGACACGTGAGCAGGTGAACGAATATCTCCGGGAGCAGATCCGCGAATCCGTGAAACCCGATGAGATCCGGGCCGAGGAAACGACCCTGAAGAAGTTCGGCTTCGTTCCTCCCGGATTCGATCTGAAGCAGACTACAATCGATCTGCTGACGGAGCAGGCCGCCGCATTCTACGATTTCCACCGCAAAAAGCTGTTTATCTCCGACTGGGCGACCGTCAACATGCGGGATGTCGCGCTCATTCACGAACTGGCGCATGCTCTTGCCGACCAGAATTTCCCAATCCAGAAGTTCACATCCAAAGGCGCTGATGACAGCGAAGCCTCGTTCGCCCGCGAGGCGGTCGTGGAGGGCCAGGCCTCATGGCTGATGCTCGAGGTCGGGGCGAGGAGAAGCGGCCGGACTCTGGCCGATCCCGCGACCGCCCGCGAACTGCTGAACGGAGAGGCGGCCGAGCAGCCGAATGAATATCCCGTTTTCAATAAAGCGCCGCTTTACCTGAGGAGAACGCTGATGTTCCCCTATGACGAGGGCGAAAAGTTTCAGCAGGCGGTTTTT
>CAZXCO010000527.1:0-2494 GCA_964639095.1 uncultured Solibacteraceae bacterium | reverse complement strand
GCTGCGCCTGAACGACGCCAGCTTCCACTACGAGCCGGAGACCAGCGCGGCTTTGGGCTTCGGCTTCCGCTGCGGCTTCTTGGGGCTGCTGCACTTGGAGATTATTCGGGAACGATTGGATCGCGAATTCAACATCGATCTCATCACCACCGCGCCGGGCGTCCGCTATCGCATCACAACGACCAAGAACGAAGTCCTCGAAATCGACAACCCGACGCGCTTTCCCAATCCGACTGAAATCGCGAAGATCGAAGAGCCGATTATCGACGCCACGGTCATCACGCGCGAGGAGTACATCGGCGGAATCCTGGCGCTCATGGAGGAGAAGCGCGGGATTCAGAAGAAATTCGAGTACATCGGTTCGGGACGCGTGATGCTGGTTTACGAAATGCCCCTCAACGAGATCGTGCTCGATTTCTACGACCGGCTGAAAAGCGCCTCGCGCGGCTACGCATCGCTCGACTACCATCTGGCCGGACACAGGGTTTCGCCCATGGTGCGTCTGGACGTGATGGTCGCGGGCGAGCCGGTGGACGCGCTCTCGATGATCGTGCACAGGGACTTCGCGTATGAGCGCGGCAAAGCGTTGATCGAACGCATGCGGAAACTCATTCCCCGCCAGATGTTTGAAATCGCGCTGCAGGCGGCGATCGGCACGAAGATCATCGCGAGAGAAACGATTTCAGCCATGCGCAAGAATGTGCTCGCCAAGTGCTATGGCGGCGACATTACCCGCAAGCGGAAGCTGCTCGAGAAACAGAAGGAAGGCAAGAAGCGGATGAAACGCGTGGGCCGGGTCGAAATTCCGCAGGAGGCGTTCCTCGCGGTCCTCAAGGTCGGGGACACGGGTCCGGAAGAATAGGGGAATTCCGTAGTACCCCTGGTCTTGATCCTTTGGTACCAGAAGGCCAAGAATACATGTAGATAGCCCTGAATCGCCGCGGTTCGGCGAAAGCTGAACGGCGAGTCCCTTTCGCTCCGGCCGGCTTTGGAACGCGAAGGGACGGAGGGATATTCCATCAGAAAAAATGGCCACGCGATGGTTCGACCGCCGGTAGAAGTCTTCCGGTAAATCGCGGGAACCAGACCAGGAGGAACAGATTTGAAGAAGTGGTACACCACGCTCGCCCTTGCGGCCTGCGCGTTTCTGCCGGCTACCCTGCCCGCGGAAACGATAACCTTCACCGGCGCCTCTCCCGACGTGGGGAGCGCCATTAACTCAGACGGTTTCTTTGTTTCGCCGGATACGCATACGCTTCCTCTCATGGGCACGAACGCGAATGCGTACGATTTTCATCTCGATGCAAGCGGTTCGGGTTATTCCGACGCCGGGCTTGTCCTGTTTCTGGATGGCGGCCTGACGCTCGGTGAATTACAAAGCGTCTCGGTCGACAGCACCGGTTCGCCGCTGGCTGTGAATCTCTGGCTGGATACGGGCGGGGACGGAAGCTTCTTCGCATATGGCGGACTTTCCGGCTACCAGTTCACCGGTCTGAACGGAGACAGCTACGCCGGCTGCGGAGCGCCCACCATCGATGCAGCCTCGAGTTGTTACGTGCTGGGCGGCAACGGCGCCGGAAGCAGCCCGACACTGGCCGATTTGCAGGCGGGAACCGTACCCGGCATCGGAGCCGATACGAAGGTTGCCCTCTGGATCGGGATCACCAATCCGGGCGGCCAGAATCTCAGCGCCGATATCTCCAGCATTACTGTCAGCGCGACACCCGAGCCGGCATCCCTGATCCTTCTGGGAACCGGTCTGGCCGGCCTCTTCCTTCTGGTTCGCCGCCGGCAAGCGCGGGTACAGTAGTCGGCAATTTCCCGCATTCACCTGAGCGGTCGGTTCGCTGGCCGCTCTTTTTCTTTTGGGCATTTGTCTACTTGACTCACCGCCTGTGCCAGGCACTCGGCGAGTGAGCATGGCCTGCCGTGCGTCCCCAGAATCGCCAGTCGGGAGTTTTGGGCGCTGCATTCCGGCATCGCCGGAACCGGGATGTGATACCAGAAGGGCGCCTGTCCTGCATGCTACTCTGCCGCGGCACAGGATGGCGGAGGTGAGTCAAATACAGCCGCCATTTTCACGCCTGAAAACACCGCTCAGGAAAGCGCGATCGCGAAGCTCTCCCGCGCTGCCTCAAGCGTGCGCACGATGTCCGCTTCGGTGTGCGCTGCCGAGACGAAAAGGGCTTCGTACTGGGAGGGCGGCAGGTAGATTCCGCGCTCAAGCATTGCATGAAAGAATTTCCCGAATCGCGTTGTATCACTTGTCTTTGCTGACGCCCAGTCCGTCACGTTCTGACCGGTGAAAAACCACGTCATCATCGATCCCGCGCGATTCACTGTTACGCCCTTCGGCGCACAGGCCGCAAGCGTCGCGGCCGAGCGGTCGAGCTGCTGATAGACCTCGGGATGCGCCTGGAGGTAACGAAGCGCGGCCAGCCCCGCCGCTACAGCGAGAGGATTCCCCGAAAGCGTTCCCGCCTGATAGATGGGA
>CAZXCO010000526.1:0-2952 GCA_964639095.1 uncultured Solibacteraceae bacterium | reverse complement strand
CCTTCGACTGCACGGTCATCTCATGGTTGGCGCGATAAGCGAAATCAACCAGCTTCTCTGGATGATTGAGCGCGAAAACCGGGTCCTGGCCCTTGTGCCCGGTATCGTTCGAGGCGGTTGCGTAGCCTTCCTTCAGGGCCTGAGCCATGGCGGGGAAAGAAATCGAGCCGGCCCACCCACCGTTACCCACGGCCTGGAACTTGCCGTTCCAGTTGGAGGCGGGCATCCACAGCTCCATCTCGATGTGCGAGTCGGCGGAGGGCGTCAGGACCATCGCCGCCTGGCAGTAGGCCGGCAGCATGATCGCGGGCGCGCCACCCCGGCCCGCGCGGCCCGGTGCCTGCGGCGGGCGGTACGGTCCCGCGGGGACCGATTCCACTGTGGTGAAGGTCACATGCGGAAGATTGAGCGATTTCAGGTTTTCGCAGGGAGTCTGCGCCAGAGCGGCCGGCAGGGCGCCGGAAAATGCGAAAGCGACCAGCGTGGAAATGCGGATCATGCTGCTGTGATTCATGATTTCAGTCCTCACGTGTGAGCAAGTAGTTGAAACTATCACATCGCGTCCGCAGCCGCACGTGTCAGGGGTAGTGTCTGATAGTGCGTTGAGAAAGCTGAAAACTGTTTTAATGGCTGTATGATCGCTGTTGGAATCCGATGGAAACCTGCTGCGGTTCTTCTAATTGCCGGTGCGGGCCTCCTTCAGGGTCAGGAGATCACACATACGACTCCTCTGCGCGTGATTCGTACAGTCGAAGCGGAGTACACGAGGGCCGCTTTGGACGCAAAAGTGGAGGGCGTCGTGATCCTCTCGGCAGTGGTGGGCGTTAACGGAATGGCATCGGACATCCAGCTGGTTCGTGGGCTCGGGAAGGGACTCGACGAGAAAGCGATCGAGGCCTTGCGGCAGTGGCGATTCAGTCCCGCCACAAAATACAACGAGCCAGTTTCGGAGAAAGCTCTATTTGAGGTTGATTTTCGGCTTTCCAATCCGCGGCAACATCCAAAGTAGCCCCCTGCCGGCTACGTCCATTCAGGTTTAGTTCCACCGCGTCAGGGACGTTTTCGAAACGGGCGCTTCGGCCCTCCCGGTTTGAATCCACCGGACTTGAAGCCTCCCGTGCGAGGCCGGTCGTCGTCTGGGCGACGCCTTTTCGGGCCGGACGAACGGAACCGGTCCTTCGCCCCTGCCGCGTTCTTTCCGGGGCGGAAGTCACGGCCGCGCGGTGGCCCTCCGGACCGGTCGGCGCCGGGACGCGGCGAGCGGAAAGGCCGGACCGGCGGACGGGATCCATCCCGCTTGTTGTGGTCCGGCTTCTCGCGGTCGGGATAACGGCCTTTCGGCGGACGCGTACCGCGATCGTTCGCCCGCGGCGGGAACTCGCGGCGCGGCGACGGTGCTGTCTCCCGAGCGTTTGCCGCGGCGGGCCGGATTTCTTCCTCTGCCGGGCGCTCCGCGGTCTCCTGAGGCTTCCGGATCTCATCGCGTTTCGCGATCGGTGGGCGCGTGGGAGACCCCTGTCCGGGTTCGAATCGCCACGGACGTTCACTCTCGAAAGGCCGGGGGCGTTCTCTGTCGAGCGGCCGCGGGCGCTCCTTGTCGAATGGCCGCGGGCGCTCTTTGTCAAAAGGCCGCCGGCGCTCCTCAGGACTCGCGCCCGTTCGCGTCGGGATACGCGCGGGCGGCCGCTCCTCCGCAACCGGCGCGGGCTTCGTGGCCGCCGCGCGCGCGATCTCTTCCGCCACCTGCACGACGGTTTGCATCTCCTTCACGTCGTGGACCCGCACAATGTGAGCGCCATTCAGGACCGCCGCCGCGACCGCGGCCGCCGTCGCGTACAGTTTGCCGGCCTCCGTCGTCTGCGCAAGAAATGACTTGCGGGACGGCCCGACCAGAATCGGGTAATCCAGAGCCGCCAACTCGCGCAGGTGCGCCAGAATCTCGGCGTTCTGCTCCTTGCGCTTGCCGAAGCCAAGCCCCGGATCGATGACAATCCGCGCCCGTTCCACGCCCGCGCGCCGCGCCCGGCTTGCGGTTGCCTCCAACTCCCGGGCAACCGTTCCCGCGGGGTCCTGCATCGGCGGCAGTTTGGCCCATGTTTCCGGCTGCCCGCGCATGTGATTCAAAATGAGTCCTGTATTGCCCGCCGCTGCGACCTTCGCCAGTTGAGGATCGAACGTCAGTCCGCTCGGATCGTTGAGAATTTCGACTCCATAGTCGAGCGCGCGGTCCGCAATCTCGGATTTATAGGTATCGAGCGATAGTGGTACTCGCAGATTGCCGCGCAGGCGCTTCAGCACAGGAACGAGCCGCTGCCATTCTTCATCGGCAGTGATCCGGTGCGAACCGGGCCGTGTGGATTCCGCTCCGATATCGATAATGTCGGCGCCCTGCTCTTCGAGTTCGAGCGCGCGGGCATACGCGCGATCGGGATCGTTGAAGCGGCCGCCGTCGGAGAATGAATCGGGCGTGATATTCAAGATGCCCATCAGGAGCGTGTGTTCGCCCAGTTGTAATTCCGTGTCGCGCAGCTTCCAGTAATAAATTTTTCGGGTCATTCTTCGCCCTTCAAGTGTCCCATGCCAAATCGGAACTAAAGAAATTGGTGCTCCGGCCCGATTCATTACGCAGAACATGGCCTGCCAGCATACTTTGTTCGGGTCCGCTCCAAACCGGGCTCCGATTGAACGCGAACAGCCTTTGGGACCGGCGCTGCTGCCGGAGCCGGCGTTTCGGCCGGTCTGGCTTCAACCGGTCTGGTTTCAACCCATCATCGATACATTCGAGCACCGGATCCTCGCCCACGAGTGCCTCGCGCGCGTCTTTCCGGCGCAGATTGATGAAGCGGGGCGGATCATCAGCGCGGCGCGCATACGCGCTCTGACGATCCGCATGGCGGCGCGGCAGAGCCGGCACGGATTGTATCTCCTTCGCCTTACACCGTCTTCGATCGC
>CAZXCO010000525.1:0-4357 GCA_964639095.1 uncultured Solibacteraceae bacterium | reverse complement strand
CATTGCGCCCTCATTCTGAGGGTCAGCCCTGCAGCGTTCATCTGGCCTCGCCGGCGCATGCAGTCGGAAGTTATCCGCCGTACTGCGCACAACTGATGGCGACCGGGGCGCCGCACGGCGGGATCCTCATGGCCGCGCGGGTTGTGACGGTGCAACAGATCGCGACGTTTGTTTCAGGGCTCGACATCCTGGCCCGTCCTGTGGTGGTTCTATCGGGGCTCCGCGGGCGGTTCGATTTCACGATCGAATTCACTCCGGAGCGGAGGGGTGCTCCAGCCCGGCAGGACTTGCAACCGGACGACTTTCAGCTAACCACGCTCCAGGAAGCGTTGCATGAGCAACTCGGCCTGAAACTGAAGGCGACAAGAGCGCCGCTCGAGATTCTTGTCGTCGATCATGCAGCGCGGCCCTCTGAGAACTGAATAACCGCGCGGAATCTACTTCGGAGTCCCCAAAGGAGCCTGCTGGCGCATGTGCACCGAGTCCCGTTCGTTCTCGAGGCAGTAATAGTCGATGAGTTCGCTGTCGAGGATCAGCGGCTGGGTCAGCTTCACGGTCCATGGCGCTGTATACGCTTTCGGATCGTCAATCGTAATCTCGATTTCCAGCGTCCCGTAGTTTGGCCGCCGAATTTTTTCAATCATCTTCCCCTGGTCTGTCAGTGGATCCCCGCGCGCGTCCAGCCAAAGGTCGTCGCGGAACCCGCTAGTCTCGACTACCAGAGTGTCGCCTTCCCAATGGCCGGTCGAGTATCCGTTCCAGGTCGGGTTCGGATCTTTCGGCAGAGCGCGTCCATCTGTGAAGATCTGCCGGTATTGCATATTGCGCTCGGTCAGGATGAGGAGACGGCCCGGAACCTGGAAAATTCGCTTGTAGTAATCGTCAGTCCAGATTCGTGGAGCGTCGCGGGGCATGCAATGAACATTCGGATCGAGTCCCTGGTCGACGGATCGTTTTTTGACGAGCGCGGCGGCCCACGGCTGATAGGGCAACGGACTCTTCAGGGACGCGGCAAGATTGATGAATTCCCGCGAGATCTGCGTGTCCCCGCACTCTGCGCCGCACGGTTTTCCGATGTTGATCCATCCCCACATACCAGAGAAATCGGGCTTTCCATCGGCCGTGCGGGGCGCCGGAGCGGCGAGGTTCGGCTTGCCATCCGGTGTGCGCGGCACTCCCGCAGTCGGGTAGCCCAGCCACTGGGCAAAGAGCGCCGTCGGGGCAGCCGCCAACAATATGGGAAACACACAACGCAAACTCAATCGCATGGGTGTGATTCTACTACCATGCTCTGTATTCCGGTAGTCATGCATGCAGCTTTGAGCCGAAGTTGAGCCTCAGATCTTTCGCAGCGCGGCCAAGGCGCGGCGTCGAGCCTCGTCGTGATCGACGATCGGATGCGGGTATGTTTTCCCGAGCTCGACACCAGCCCCGGCAAGGACCGGACGCGGAGCCAGCCATGGCTTGTGTATCCAGGCATCCGGCAATCGAGCCAATTCAGGAATCCAGCGCCGAACATATCGGCCGGCGGGGTCGAACTTTTCTCCCTGGAGGACCGGATTGAAGATCCTGAAGTATGGCGCAGCATCGGCGCCGCAACCGGCCACCCACTGCCACCCCATCGTGTTGTTGGCGAGGTCGGCATCGACCAGGGTGTCCCAGAACCAGGCAGCCCCCTCCTGCCAGCTGATCAACAGATGCTTGACCAGAAACGAGGCGGCCACCATTCTCACCCGATTGTGCATCCAACCGGTTGTCCACAATTCGCGCATGCCGGCATCAACGAACGGATAACCGGTCCTGCCGCGCGTCCACGCCACGAAAGATCTGCGATCGTGGCCCCAGGGGAAAGCCGCAAATTCCGGCCGGAGGGGTTGGTCAGCGGAGTCCGGGTGGCTATAGAGCAGATGGGAGGAGAACTCCCGCCACGCGAGCTGTCTCAGAAAGGATTCACAGGACGCCCGGGGCTCAGAGCCGCCTTTCTCCATCAATTCCCGCACTGCATGCCAGACCCGTGCGGGGCTGATCTCGCCGAAATGCAGGTGCGGCGAAAGCCTGGAGGTGGAAGCCGCGTCAGGCTGATCCCGGCGCCGGGCGTATGCTGCCAAAGCCGTTCGCCGGAAGCGATTCATTTGCATTCTGGCTCCCGGCGCGCCGGGCCGCCAGTTGTCGCGAAGGCCCGCCGCCCAGTCGACGGTCGGTTGGAGGTCGAGGTCGGAAACCGTCAGAGAGGCGGGCCAGCACTCCGGCGCCAGCAGTCTCGATGGGACCTTATGGAACGGCGCGGTTACAGACTTCGCCAGGCAGGCTCGCCAGAACGCCGAAAATATCCGGAACGGCTTCCCGTTGGAATTGCGCATCGTCGCTGGTTCAAACAAGAGACTGCCGTTGAAGTCCTGCACCGCCATCCCATGCCTGTGAAGCGCCGATTTCAACTCCTGGTCTCGCTGCATCGCCGGCGGATGATAAAGCCGGTTCCAGAACACGCACGATGCCTTGCTCTCCCGGGTTAAATCGGCCAGGGCGTCAGCCGCAGGACCACGCCGAAGGATGAGACGCGAGCCGCGTTTTTCGAGCTCGCGACACAACGACGTCAGTGAGGCGTCCAGCCACCAGTTGGAGGCCGCACCGGGCCGCCAGCGGCCATCTTCTTCCGGCGCCCGGATGAACACAGGAATGATCGGTGTGCCCGCGCTGACAGCGGCTGCCAATGCCGGATTGTCCGATAACCGGAGGTCTTCGCGAAACCAGACCAGGACGGGAGATGTTGCTGGCGCGCCAGTCCTGCCGGGTGATCGGCCTGTCGGGGTTCCGCGCGGCATACTGGCATGTCAACCCGGATGGCAGGTTTGACCTGGCGTCTATTATAGGAGCGCGTCACGCCGGCGAGGCCGGGCGGCTGATGCATGCTCTCGCGACTGTTCCCGGCGCGCTGCGTGGTGTTTCGTTATACACTCGCTCCATGTGCCCCTCGGGCGCGTCCCAGGTGCATTCAGAAGAATGGAGAGAGGCTCTATGAAACGATGGATTCCGGTCTTGATTTTGCTGTGCGCTGCGGCAAGTGCATTCGCTCAGGAACCTGGCGCGCGGCGCGGCAGGGGCCAGGCGCCACCTCCACCGCCGCCGCTCTTCTTCAAAGAGACCTGGAAGCAGGCTCCCGGCAATGTTCCGGTGACCCAGGATTTTGTCACGAATCCGGACCTGCAATTGAATACCTATGGGGCGGGGAAGGAAGGTTTCGGCGTCACCAGCGAGGGGAACGTACCTCATATCTGGACCGGCGTGTGCGCCTCATCCTGCGTGCTCACGCTGAGCCACAAGGACAGCTTTGTGGATCTGACCGGCAAGGCCAGAATCCGCTGGTACACCAAGACGTCGGGATTTCACGAGGTCAGACCCGTTTTGAAACTGGCGGACGGAACGTGGCTCATCGGCGACCATGTCGACGCAAACACATTCGACTATCACGAAAGCGAGTTCTATCCGGCGGAGGTGCGCTGGCTCAAGCTTGATATGCCCGCGGTGCGGACCAAAGGGACGCTGATGGACAAAGTGGATCTCAGCAAAGTCGACGCGGTCGGTTTCGCGGATCTGACTCCCGGAAGCGGTCATGGCTCCGGCGGATACTCGGACGTCGCCTGGATCGAAGTGTACGGCAAGCCGGTAAAGCGCGAAGCGTCGAGCTTGTCGAACTGAGCATCCTCCGAGTGCCCTCACAGAAAACGCTGCATGAGATCCGCGATCTGTGAGGGCACGGGTTGAAGGCTCAGGCCTGGGGTGCCCAGTTCGGAAGTTCGACACCGAACTGCCGGGCGTACTCCGAGTTGAGCCGCTGCCAGCCGCCGAACTTCATCGCCTGCATACCGGCGATGCGGCCGATGGGAGCGCCGCCGAGAAGGCGATCCAGAACATCGAGGCAAATGTGCCATCCGGCGGCGCCCATGGAGATGAAGCGGCGATCGATGCTGGTCCACAGCGTCAGGCGTGTGCCGCTGCCAAGGGCTTCGAGTTCCCATCGCATATCGTTGCCACCCCAGCCATATTCCAGCACCCTGGGAGCGTCGGCCCGGATCACTCTGGTTTCGGTAACATGCGGCGCGGGCGCTCCCACGGTTGTGAGCTTCACGGTGTTTCCAGCCGTGCCGAGGCTCGCATCAGCGTCGAAAGGCGCCCACTCGCGCAGATGCGCCGGGTCGGTCAGGGCCTGCCTGTCTTTTTCCGGTGCGTGACGCAGCTCTCTGACGAGAACGAGCGTCCAGTTCTCTCCGTCCTTTTGTACCTGCGCTCCGCTGGCCGGACCCGGTACGTATTGCTCGCGATCGGTCATCTATCTTCTCCTTGTCTTTCGTTTCGCTGG
>CAZXCO010000524.1:0-4165 GCA_964639095.1 uncultured Solibacteraceae bacterium | reverse complement strand
GCAGCATCGAATCCAGCGCGTCGTTGCCGTCGAGTTTACCGAGAAGATCGGTCAGCCGTTGGCGCGCCTCGAACAGTTTTCGCAGCGGCTCCACCTGGCTCATCACCTTCAGCGGCGTAAAATCGTCGATTTCGCGGAATTGCAGCTCGACGTTCAGCTTCGAGTCCGATCCTTTGGTCAGCCGGTTATCCACGCGCAGAGTGGCGCGGGGGGCGCAGGCCGCCAGCACATCGTTGAAGTTGTCGCGATCGATCTCGACAAACTTCCGTTGCCGCAGCTTGGGCAGCGGCTGCTCGGGATTTCCGGAAAGGTCGGCGAGCACGCCCACAACGAGGGGCAGCTCCTTTTTCAGAATTGCGCCGCCAATTTCCACATCGTAGGTAATCTGTACCCGCGGGGGACGAACTCTATCCAGTTTATGCTGGAGGCTTTCGGGCATTTTTCCTCCTCAAAATATTAGAAACGTCACTTATACTACTACGCCGATACGTGTGTTAGCTACCATTTTTTTTGAAACACTATTCTTACTTTCCGGTATTCCCGGACAAACGGACGTTCAGGAGCCTGTAGATGTCCGAAAGTTCCGCCGGGTTTCGCACCAGTTCGGGCAATAATTCCTCGAGCGACATCGAACCCCAGGCAATTGCCCGCCGCACGAGATAGGGCGTCGGGCTGTGAGGCTCGGTCCGGTAAAGAAAATCGGCCGCTTCAACGAGCATCTGGTAGGCCTCCGATCTGGTCTGAATCCGCCTCGAAAGGCTGGCATCCGGAGGGTCGGCGTCGTTCATTTCCGGGTTTACGTAATGATATTGAAATATTTCCGCATCTTTTTCCGGCGCCGGTGGCGGCTGTAGTGCCCCGCGCTCGCGCAGCAGAGACTCGAGGAGCGTCGCCGCTCCCTCGCCGGTGCTTCGCACTGCCAGCAAGCCCGGGGATTCGCGTCCGAGCTTTTCGTCGAGCAGCGCCTGCAACTCCGCGCCGCTCTGAAGAAGTCCCCGCACATCGTCGAGCAATCCGGCCAGATATGCGGTCGGCGTGAGCATGGCGCTTTGCTGAAACCGGCCGAGCGTCATGTTGTGAGCCGTAGCCGCGTTCTGTTGTTGTCCCGGCCGGCTCTGCAGATTCTCCATCTGGCAGGCCATTTCCCAGTCGGCCAGCGTACAGGCAGGAGCGCCATCCGCCTCGGGGGCCGTAAGCGGCAACTGCCGGAGGTCGGCCGGAAGCTTTCGATTGAGCCAGACCACCGGCGCCACACGGAATTCCACGTCGCCGCCGTCGATCCTGGGATGCAGGCCTTCCCAGAAACTTTCACACAGGGCAACCATGACCCGGAAGCCTTCCGCCGCGCCTGCGAAACCGTGGAGATGCAGCCATGCCTCCAGCAGCCAGGCGGCGATCTGCAGGTCCTTCGAACGTGTCTCCAGTGTTTCGAGGCAGATCGATTCCACTGCCTTCCAGTCCGCCTTCTTCGGTTCCGCCTTCCATACGCCCTGGGGCAGGGACGCGTCGTCTTCCCGGCGAAGATCGCGCAGCTTGTCGTAAATCGGATCGTAACGAAGACTGGCGCCCGCGGGATCGTCGGGCGTAATCGGGGAGAGCAGTTTATCGATGTCGAACTGGAAACTCATGACCTTATGGCGCGGGCGCCTTTACGGGAAAAGGCACCACCGGCACCTCGCGTATCTCCTTCGCTCCCGGAATTCGCAGCCCCAGCCGGATGTAAACGCGCGTCGCCCCCGGCTGCGACTGCGGAACGGCTCCGCGATTTCGCGTCGTGTCCGGCGCCGTCGGAATCACAAAGCGCATGGTGCTGGCCAGAGCCTCGGGCGTTGCGCCGAAATCAGAGGCCGTTCCTCCGTGCGCCGCGAGCATCGCGAACAGAGACCAGCCGCCGGATGCCGTCCAGGTCACGGTACGTCCATCCACCCGGGCATCGGGGCCCGCGCCACCGGCCTGCGGAATATCCGGCGAATCTTTCGCGTAACGCATCGTCAGCCGAACCGTGTCGCCGTAATGCCAGCGCACTCCTCCCGCCGGGCCGGGATAGTGAACCTTCTGATCGCCCGACTCGAAGTCCCAGTCGATGATTTCGTTCCCGTTCCTTTCCGCGTTCGGGTTCACCCGGAAATAGACGGCTGCATCGGCGTAGGGCGCGCCATCATTCAATCCGCCCGCAAACATCTGGCGGACCGCGTCAACCTGCTTGAGGAACTCCAGAATATCCGCATCCGCGGGCTTTTGAGAGAGGTAATTGATGAGCGCCGGCCCGCGCTGTGCGACCACGGAGAAAAAGTGCGCCACGTCCTGCGGGTCCGCTTCGACCGCGCCGGGAATCGAGGGCAGCGGTCCGAAGGGGAATTTCCCGGCCAGCTTCGAGTTGAAAAAATCGGCGATTCCCGAGGTGTACGCGCGCAGCCCCACACCGGCGCATTCATTTACGGCGGCCTGCTGGATATCCGCCCGGATTCGCAAAAAATAGTCGCTCGTCTGCGGCGGCGTGCTTGCCGGGCGGCAGGCATTGGCGGGCGTGATCTTGTCCAGGTCCGACCGTACGAATGTCTCGAGGGCGGCCATGGGATTGCCGGGCTTTTTCGTGTCGTAGTCCTGAACGTCCCTGATGATCCCTCTCCAGAGATCGAAGTTGGCCACCTGCTGCAGACCCTGCGGTCTCAAATAAGCCGCCAGCGGTTCCGCGTAATCGAGGGCCAGCGATTTAATCCGGTCGCGCTGCGTCGCCAGATACTGCTCGATGCCGTCTGCCGAGTCCACGCCGAAGACGACCCAGGAGAACGGCTTCATTCCGTCCCAGCTCTTCAGCGGCTCGAGCGAATACGGATACATCGAATCGAGCTGATTATTCAGCCGCTGGGCGAGAAGCACGCCCTGAGCGGAAAGCGCGGAACTGAAATTGCCGACCGAGGGCAGAATCCGCGCCGGGAGAGACTCCTGCAACTGCATGAGCAAAGGCGCCGCATCCCGGAAACTCCGGATCTCGAGCAACGTCGTTGCCTGATCGTCGAGCGTCTGCGGCTCCTGGGCGCGCAACACCGTAGCTTTCACGGCATTGGTAAGGTTCTCGAGGGCGATTCGCTGCACAGAGGCCCGCAGCACGGGGGGAAGCAGCGACAGGCGCTCGCGCACGAACTTGTCGTAGGAGTCTTTCAATTGCCCGGCGCGCACCAGCGTTGCCTTGTTCCAGATCACGTTCGCGCTGCCGCTGGCGGGCGCCTGCTGTTGCTGCATGAAGTCCTCGTCGAGCAGGGAGTTCAGCGCCAGTTCCAGCGCGATGGCCGCGCCGGAGACGTGCAGATCGGTGCCGTGCATCTCGAGCACCGTCCCCACCCCTGTCGTGGCTTCGCTGAACAGCACGCCTTTCAGGCGGGCGAGCGACTCCGAACCTTTTTCCGTGGCGGAACGGATGAAATCATCCGTCGCGAATCGCGATCCCTTCAGCTGGCTCAGCGCCGGGTAAATATTGGCGTCGAAATCGGGTTCCGTCAGCCAGCGCGTGTTGCTGGTGCTGACCGTCGTATCGAGATCGCGTATGTCCAGAGCGAGAGCGGAGAGATCGTCGCTGTCGCTGGTGCGGTCGCGGTTCAGATTGTCGATCCGGGCGGCAATACTGTTCGAATACCGGACCAGCGGATTATCGTCCAGCCAGCTTGCATAAAAATTGTCGATCAGCAAACCGGCTTCCTGCTCCGCGCACTGGTTCAGGTGATTGTTGCGGGTTACGTCGACAGGCTGGCCGTCGGCTTCCGCCAGGGCGTGCTGAAAGTAATAGCTGCTGGTCGTTCTCTGTGAATCCGGCAGGCTTTTGCCCAGCAGATACTGAAAAAGCAAACCCAGATCGTTGAACTTCCCGTTGCCCTGGTGGCGCAGATCGTCATACGACCGGATCGCCGCGTCCAGCGAATTGAAGCGCGTCAGGAACTGCTCGAGCGCCACATAATGCGGATCCTTCGTGAACGAAATGGCGCCGATCGCATCGGGCGTCGCCGAATCGGCATTGACCTCCTGGTTCTGCTCCTGTTGAACCGGTTCGACCTTGCAGTTTCCGAGCAGTTCCTGCGCCCGCATGTCGAGGCCCTGCCGCAAAGCGGGAAAAACTGTGCGTCCGAAGGCGTGCGTCAGCACGTCGGTAATATTGCTGCCGATGGGATCG
>CAZXCO010000523.1:0-4252 GCA_964639095.1 uncultured Solibacteraceae bacterium | reverse complement strand
CGGACGCCGTTTGGGTGTTCTCGACTGGAAGAGCTATGCACAGTATTTCGCCCGTCCGAAACTGGGCCGTCTGCTGTGGCAGTTCTTTTTCTTCGCGTTTTCGTTCGCTTTGTTCGTCTCCGGATTCGCGCTCTATGCGGAGCGCCGGTACACGTGGAACGGGCATCCTTTCGGGGTCAAAGAGGTCGGGTACGTCTTCGCTTACGTCGGATTTCTGGGGCTCATCCTGCAGGGCGGCCTCATCGGGCGTCTGGTGAAAATGCTCGGCGAGCGCACGCTCGTCTGGACGGGCTTCGGCGTGAGTGCGATCGGCTATGGCCTTCTGGCGTGGACGCATACGCTGGGGGAACTGCTCGGGGCGAGCACGATCAATTCCTACAGCGGCGTGCTGCGGCCGTCGGTGACTTCACTGATTACGCAGGAGGCGGGCAAGCGCGAGCAGGGCGTGGTACTGGGCCTGACCCAGTCGATTACGTCGGTTTCGCAGATTATCGCCCCCATCATCGCCGGCGCGCTGATCGATGCCGGACAACTCGCCGCCTGGGCTCTGGCGATGGCCGTCGTTGCCTTCTGCGGCATGCTGGCCAGCATACGCAGCCAGTCCGCCTGATTCTGTTACAGACCTGATTCTGTTACAGAAAAGTTTCGCGCATCGCTGCTGACCTCCACCTGCTGACCGTTTCCGGGTGTGAATATATTTCCCTGCACGGAGACGAATCTTCGCGCGACCCGGAGGAATCAAACACCGATGGGCTTCCACCAGTTGTTCGGGCCCTCACGCCGTAAATATGAGTGAATCCTCATGTTTTGTTGAATGTGAGGAGAGGCTCATATTATGATCGGTAAAGATGCCCGCCAGCACCGAGCCCCGACGTCTTCCACGGCAGCCCCGCGGGCGCCGGCGCGTCGATACTCTGCTGGATGCGGCGGCCGCGGAACTCCGCGACTCCGGCTATGAAGCGGCGACGATGTGCGCCATCGCGAACCGGGCGGGATCGTCCATTGGCTCGCTCTATCAGTTTTTCCCGAACAAGACAGCCATCACGCAGGCCCTGCGGATGCGTTATTACGATGAGTTCGAGCAGATGTGGGCGCCGCTGGCCAGCGAGGCCAGACGCCTCTCGATCGAAGAACTGGTAGCGCGGATGGTGGATTCCACAGTATCGTTCGTGGAGCGTCACCCGGCTTTTCTCGCTCTGCTCGACGCGCCCGCCAGCACACACGCGCCGGCTGCGGTGCGCGCCCGCTTTCAGCAACTGGTCGCGGGCTTCCTGCTGGCCCGCCGGCCGCGCATGTCGCGCGCGCTGGCTCTGCGTCTGGCAACCGTGACGCTTCAGACGGTCAAAGCCATGAATTTTCTTTACCGCGAGTTATCTCCGCGGCAGCGTCGTCCTTATATTCAGGAATTCAAAATGCTACTTCGGTGTTATCTCGAATCGCGGATCGGCCCCCACGGCAATACAGCCCGGAGGCGGCAGTGAAAAAATGGGCCGCTATCGCGATCCTCTCGTCCGCTTCCGTTCTGTTGTGCGGTTGTTTTGCGGATGCCTCGTCGGCCGCCGCTAAAAACCAGGCGCCGCCGCCGGTGGATGTCGAGACGTCGGCCGTCATCCGGCAGGACGTGCCGGTTTACGGCGACTGGGTCGCAACTCTCGACGGATTTGTGAACGCCAGTATCCAGCCGCAGGTCAGCGGCTATCTCGTCCGGCAGAATTATCGCGAAGGCTCGGAAGTGCATAAGGACGATGTGCTGTTCCAGATCGATCCGCGGCCGTTTCAGGCGGCGCTCGATCAGGCCAAAGGCCAGCTTGCGCAGGCCCGCGGTCAACTGGCGGAAGCCCAGGCGCAATACAGCCTGGCGACGATCAACGTCAATCGCGACCGGCCTCTGGCTGCGGCGCGCGCCATCGCGCAATCGCAGCTCGACAACGACGTTCAGGCCCAGGCGCAGGCCGCCGCCGCGGTGAAGAGTGCGCAGGCGGCCATTCAGGCGCAGGAAGCCAATGTGGAAACGGCCCAGCTCAATCTGGGATTCACGCAGGTGCGGTCTTTGATTGACGGCATTGCAGGCATCGCCACCACACAGATCGGCAATCTGGTCGGGCCCACGACGGTTCTGACTTCGGTATCGCAGGTCAATCCGATCAAAGTGTATTTTCCGATCAGCGAGCAGGAGTATCTGGGTCTCTCGGGGCGTTTGAGTTCGAAAGGGGCCGACCTGCTGCGGCAGAACAATTCCGTGCCGCTCGATCTCACGCTCTCGAATGGCGCGATCTATCCGCACAAAGGCAAGGTCATTTTTGCCGACCGGCAGGTGGATACGCAGACCGGCACGATTCGGATGGTTGCTTCTTTCCCCAATCCCGGCAATGTTCTCCGGCCGGGACAGTTCGGCCGCGTCCGCGGTCTCATCGCCCTGCGTCGGGCGGCGCTTCTCGTGCCGCAGCGCGCCGTCTCCGAACTGCAGGGACGCTACCGCATCGCCGTAGTCGGTCCGGATGACAAAGTCTCGATCCGCACGGTGCAGGTGGGCGATCGCTCGGGCGAGTTGTGGGTCATCGGGAGCGGCGTGAAAGAGGGAGAGCGCGTCGTGACACAGGGAGTCGACAAGGTCCGGGACGGCATGACTGTGAGCGCCCGGCCCGAAAAAGCTGTTCCTCCGCCGCTGGCGGGAGCGCCCCCGGGCGGGCCCTCCGGCGCGATCGCCAGCGGCGGCAATTAAAAATCATGTCCAGGTTCTTTATCAATCGCCCCATCGTCGCGATGGTGATCGCGATCGTTATGGTCATCGTCGGCGCGGTTTCCGCCGTCAGCCTTCCCGTGGCGCAGTTTCCCAGTATCGTGCCGCCCGAGATTCAGGTAACCGCGACGTATCCGGGAGCCGACGCGCAGACGCTCGAACAATCCGTGGCCACTCCGCTCGAATCCCAGATCAGCGGCGTCGACAACATGAGCTACATGCAGTCGACGAATGCCAATAACGGCCAGAGCACGATCACTGTCGACTTCGACGTCAAGACCGATCCCAATATCGATCAGGTGCTGACGCAGCTCCGCGTCTCGCAGGCCCAGCCGCAGCTCCCGGCGCAAGTGAACACCGCCGGGCTGCAGGTGCAGAAGTCGCTTTCGGCGCCGCTCGTGCTGCTTTCGCTCTATTCACCCAACGGCACCTACGACAATATTTTTCTCGCCAACTACGCCTACATCAACATGGTGGACGAACTCACGCGCGTCCCCGGCATTGCGCGCGTGCAGGTTTTCGGGGCAGGGCAGTACGCCATGCGTCTCTGGGTCAAGCCGGATCAGCTCGCGAAACTGCAGATTACGGTCCCGCAGATCATCGCGGCGCTCAATGCCCAGAACAATGTCAACCCGGCCGGGCAGATCGGCGGCGAACCGGTGCCGCAGGGCCAGCAGTTCACCTATACGGTGCGCGCGCAGGGCCGCCTGATTTCTCCCGAACAGTTCGGCAACATTGTTCTGCGCTCGAATCCCGACGGCTCCACCCTGCGCCTGAAGGACGTGGCCCGCATCGAACTCGGGGCGCAGACCTACAACCTCTCCGGCCGGTACAATGGCAGGCCGGCCGCGATTCTCGCCTGCTATCAGTTGCCCGGCTCGAACGCCGTGGACGCCGCGAAGGCCCTCCGCAAGCGCGCCGAGGAGCTGAGCAAGCGCTTCCCGCAGGACCTGAAGTACACCGTCAGTCTCGATACCACTGCCGCCGTTACAGCCGGCATGAAGGACATCCTGTATACCCTGCTCGAAGCCCTGGGGCTCGTCGTGCTCGTCGTCTACGTTTTCCTGCAGGGGTGGCGCGCCACGCTCATTCCGCTGCTGGCTGTGCCCGTATCACTGGTCGGCACGTTCGTAGTGTTCCCCATGCTGGGCTTTTCGATCAACACGCTTTCGCTGTTCGGCCTCGTGCTCGCCATCGGGCTCGTAGTGGATGACGCGATCGTGGTGGTCGAGGCCGTGGAGCGCCATATCGAAGAAGGCCTCGCGCCGAAGGACGCCGCGCTCAAGGCCATGCAGGAAGTCTCCGGCCCGGTCATCGCAATCGCACTGATTCTGACCGCCGTGTTCGTGCCGACGATCTTTATTCCCGGCATTACCGGACGGCTTTATCAGCAGTTCGCGGTGACCATTGCGATCTCGGTCATTTTTTCGGCTTTCAACGCGCTCTCGCTCAGTCCCGCGCTGGCCGCCCTTCTTTTGAAACCGCGAAAGGAGTCGCACGGGCCGCTCCGGC
>CAZXCO010000522.1:0-4655 GCA_964639095.1 uncultured Solibacteraceae bacterium | reverse complement strand
TCTCCACCGCCCGCTTGCCCGCGATCCATCAAGCCAACACTCAGCACGCGCACGGCGGCAATCGATCGTCTTCAGACGCGCGCCGCTCTCTTCAACTCAGCGGCGCAGCGACCAATCGCGGAGCTGCGCCGCGTGCTCGCCTGCGACCCATCGAATCACGCCTTGCGCGCACCGGGCTAGTAGATACCCCTTCAAGCGGTGCGCCGCACTGCTGCCGGCGATCCATCGAGCCAACAGTCAGCACGCTCACCAGAGGCAAAGATCTCTTCAACTCAGGGGTGGGGGATAATCGCGAATCTGCGCCGCGTGCTCGCCTGCGGCCCATCCAATCACGCCTTGCGCACACCGGGGTAGTAGATACCCCGTTCAGGCCGGTGCTCCGCACCGGCTTCGTGGCGAGGCGATCGGAGGTCTCCACCGCCCGCTTGCCCGCGATTCATCCAACCGACATTCAGCAAGCGCAGCGGCGGCGAAGATCGCGCGTTCAGACCCGTGCCGATCTCTTCAACTCAGCGGCGTTCCGCAGCGCTTCGGGCGTGAGCGTCTGGCCGCTCAGCATGCGGCCGATCTCTTCCGTGCTCGCCGGCGCATCGAGTTCCTCGATCGCCGCGACCGTGCGGCCCGCGCGTTCGGATTTCTCCACGCGGTAATGGTGGTCCGCAAAGCAGGCGATCTGCGCCAGATGCGTCACGCAAAGAACCTGATTTTCTGCCGCCAGTCCCTTGAGCCGGCGGGCCACTCCTTCGGCCGCCCGCCCGCCGATGCCCGTATCGATCTCGTCGAAAACCAGCGTTCGCGGGGGCGCCTGGGCCCCGGGCTTGCCGCTCACGAGGCACGTCTTGAGCGCCAGGGCGATCCGGGAAAGTTCCCCACCCGAAGCCACGCGGTCCATCGGCCGCGGTTCCTCGCCCGCGTTTGCCGACACCAGAAACTGTACGCTGTCGGCCCCTGTCTCCGACCAGGCGGCAGGCTCGATCCGGATTTTGAAAACGGTGCGCTCCATTGCCAGCGGTTTCAGCTCCGCTTCGACACGCTTCGCCAGTTGCTGCCCCGCGGACGCGCGTTT
Source organism: uncultured Solibacteraceae bacterium (assembly GCA_964639095.1). GTDB lineage: Bacteria > Acidobacteriota > Terriglobia > Bryobacterales > Bryobacteraceae > BOG-234. Next base: position 3,589 of record CAZXCO010000522.1, on the reverse strand, counting down.
TGAAGTGAGCGCCGCCGCCGCTTTCTCGTACTGGCCGGCGAGCTGTTTTTCTTCTTTCCGAAGGCCCTCGAGGCGGTCGCCAGCCGTCTCCACTTCGGCGATTTTGCGCGTGACCTCTTCGAGAAACAGCAGAATCTCTTCGACCGAGGCCCCGTATTTCCGCTTGAGCTTGTCGAGCGCGGCCAGCCTCGTCTCGATTTCTTCCAGCCGCGCGGGATTGGCCTCCACGCTGCCGAGATAATCGCGCAGAGAATCCGAAGCATCCTGAATCGCGATGAGCGCCGGATCAAGCGCCTGCCGCATAGCGCCCATCTGTTCGTCGATGCGCGCGAGTTCGTCGAGCTTTCGCGCCACGCTCTTCACCGTGGAGAACGCCGACTCAGGAGCCTCGTACAGAGCTTCAAAGGCCGCCCCGGCTGTGTCGAGCAGGCGGCCCGCATTCTGCTGGACGCGCCGTTCGGCTTCGAGTTCGACATCCTCGCCCGGCCGCAGCCCCGCGGCTTCGATCTCCTTCCGCTGAAACTGCCAGAGATCGAGCATGCGCAGCTTTTCCTGATCCGTAGTTTCGATTTCCGCGATCTCCCGCGCGACCCGCTTCCACGCGTCGTAAAGCTGCCGCACGTGATCGCGTTGCGCGCCGTTCTGCGCGAACGCGTCGAGCATGGCAAGCTGCGCCGCGGGATCGAAAAGCAACTGCTGATCATGCTGCCCGTGAATATCGCCGAGATGGGGCGCCAATTGTTTCAGCAGAGCGACCGACGCAGGGCGGTTATTGACGAAGACGCGGCTTTTCCCGCCCGCCTGGATCTCGCGATCGAGCACCAGATCGGTTTCTCCCGGGTCGAATCCCGCCTGCTCGAGAATCGTGGCCGCCTTTGCTCCGATCTCGAAGACACCGGAGACGCGGGCGCGTTCCCTGCCCGAGCGGATCATGTCGCCTGACGCGCGGCCGCCGAGCAGAAGCCCGAGCGCATCCACAATGATCGATTTGCCGCTCCCCGTCTCCCCCGTCAGCAGATTCAGGCCAGTATGGAATCGCACGCGGAGGCGATCGACTACGGCGTAATCTTCAACCACCAATTCGTGCAGCACTCGAATCCGATTATAGTTGTGACGGTGGATATCCCGCCCGGCCGCTTTGAACGCGCGGTTCAGGACGGCATTTCGACTTCTCGCAGCCGTGATGCGTCTATTAAACTGACGTCAATAATCACGTTACGGCCTCGCATGATAGATTTGGGAAGGGGGAGACACGTTGCCGGGGTCGCACGCGGCGCTTTTTATACTTCAGACGAACATCTGGGATCTCGTAAGTCAGGGAACGGTGGCCAGTTACGCTGTCCTTGGCATACTCTTTCTTGCCTCGATCTACTCCTGGACCATCATCTTTTCCAAACTTTCTTCGTTCGGGGCCGCACGCAAGACCGATATGCGCTTTCTTCGGGCTTTCCGCAAAGCGCCCGGGCTTGAGGCGGTGATGGTCGCCAGTGAGCAATACCGTCCGTCGCCACTGGTTGCGGTGTTTGATTATGGATATCAGGAAGTCAGCCGCCAGGTGAAATCGCGTGGCAGCATTGCCAACCGGGAGGCCATCTCACGCAGCCTGCAGATCGGGACCAGCGAGCAATTGTCCCGTCTCGAACAAAACCTCAGCCGGCTTGCAACCATCGCTTCAGTGTCCCCGTTTATCGGATTGTTGGGTACAGTTATCGGCATCATCCGCGCATTCCAGAATCTGGGGTCGGCAGGCAGCACCAGCCTGCGCGCAGTCGGCCCGGGAATTGCGGATGCCCTCATCGCTACCGCCATCGGTTTGTTCGCAGCTATCCCGGCGGCGATCTTCTATAACCAGTTCGGTCATTCGCTGAAAGAGATGGGCACGCGCATGGACGACTTCTCGCTCGAGTTTCTGAACCTGATCGAGCGGAGCTTCGGGGACTGACGCCGTGGCGATGAACCTCAGCGGAGGCGCGGGAACGAGCCGCCGGTCGCGGAGCGTTCAGCCGCTGGCGGAAATCAACGTCACACCCTTCGTGGATGTCGCACTGGTGCTTCTGATCATCTTTATGATCACGGCACACGTCATGGAGTACGGGATCGAGATCGACGTGCCGAAAACGAGGACCGTCGCGACGACCGAAAAGGAACTGCCGGTCGTCCAGATCTCGAAGTCGGGAGAGGTCTACCTCGGTAAGGATGGGATCAACATCAACAGGCTCGCCGATGCGATCCACAATAACTTCCCCGGACAAAAGGCGGTGTATCTGCGGGCGGATGCCCAGACGCCCTTCCAACCGATCGCGACCGTCATGAGTGTACTTTCCAATGCAAAACTCGATGTCACCGTGGTAACCCAGCCGGATGAAAATATAGGCAAGGGACGTTGAGTCATGGAGCCCGGCTACTACGCGACCGGTGATCCGCAGGGCAAAGCCTTCCTGGGCTCGCTGATCACACACGCCGTAGTGGTGGGTTTGGTGGTGACATCGGGGCTGTTCCGTCTGGCAAACAATACGTTCGGTTCGCCCCATGCGAGCAGCGGGTCCGTGGGCGTGAATATCACCTCGACAATTCCCATCCCGCGGAGACCGGGTCCGGAAAATGCGCTGGCGAACGACAGCACGTCGATTGTTCCCCAGGCGCCGGCGCCGGTGAAGCGGCAGAAACAGGTCAAGGCGCCGCCCGAGCACGCCATTCCGGTTCCCGACCGTTTCGACAAGCCGAAGAAGAAGTTTTCCCCGAAGCAGCAGATGGACGCAATCCTGAAGCCGCCGGAGCCCTATCGGAATAACCAGCTTCTCTCGCCCACGCCGCAGGCGGCCAACTCACCGCTTTTCGGAATGAAAGGTTCGAGCGGCATCGATATCGGCCCGTCGTCGGTCCTCGGCGAACGGTTCGGCGCGTATGGCGATCTGGTCCGGGACCGTGTCTCCCAGCACTGGAATACGGCAAGCGTTCACTCGCTCCCCTCACAGAAATGCGCCGTCAGCTTCACGATTGCGCGAAACGGCACAATTACCAACGTGCAGATCAGTCAACCCAGCGGGGACTATCTCCTGGACACCTCGGCGAAGAGGGCCGTGCTGGACGCCAGTCCGCTGCCGCCTCTGCCGCGGGAATTTGAACGCAACGATGCAACTGTGGAACTCTGGTTCCAACTAAACAAATGATGCGGAACTTACGTCTGAAATCGCGTTTGTGGCGCCGGCCGTCCGGCTCGCCGGCGTTCTTCGGGAAACGAAAGGCGGCGGCAGTGGGAGCGCTTTCGCTTCTGGCCATTCTCCTGAGCTTTGCCGTAACCGTATTTGCGCAGGACATCCGGGAATGGATTGTCGGCGCCGGCGGAAAGCCCGCGCTGGCCGTCATCGATTTTCGCGGGTCGGGCTCGCAGCCTTACATGGCTGCATTCAATTCCACGCTCTTCAACGATCTGCAGGGCTCCGGACTTTTCGATATGCGGCCGAAGAGCATGTTTCCTCTCAACAACCCGCAGCGCCCCGAAGATCTGAAGTCCGAGGATGGCGGCCAGGGATTTGCGCTTGCCGACTGGTCCGGCGCGCCGGTAAACGCCTCTCATCTCGTGTTCGGC
>CAZXCO010000521.1:0-5442 GCA_964639095.1 uncultured Solibacteraceae bacterium | reverse complement strand
TGCCATAGACAGTCGCGCCGAGCATTTTGGCCATCTGGACGATGAGGCGACCGGTGCCCCCGGCCGCGGCGTGCACGAGCGCCTTGTCGCCCGGTTTCAAAGGGAAGGTCGAGTGCGTGAGGTAGTGCGCGGTCATGCCCTGCAGCATGGCGGCCGCGGCGGTGTTGAAGTCGAGATGTTCGGGAACGGGCACCAGTTGCTCGGCCGGAACCAGCGCGAACTGCGCGTAGGAACCCCGCTGCATCGCGTAAGCGACGCGATCGCCGGGCTTCACGATCGTGACCCCGGGACCGACGGATTCGACGATGCCGGAAGCCTCATTGCCGGGAGTGAACGGAAGATCGGCCTTGTAAAGTCCGGTGCGGAAATAGACGTCGATGAAGTTGACGCCGGAGGCTGCGATCTTCACCAGAGCCTGGCCTGCGCCGGGCGCCGGGGTGGGGGCGTCCACGAACTTCAGTTCTTCAGGGCCGCCGCATTTCGATACCTGGATGATTTTCATAATTTTGCGCGCCGCAGAATTCTGCCGGAATGCGCGGCGAAAGCATACAGTAGCAGAAATAACACGCTGAAGGGAAAGACGAGCAGCCGTCCGATGGTACGGATGGCCCCCGCTCCCGAAAGCCCCAGCCGTACCAGAAGGAACTGGCGCATGATCGCGGACTGGCTGCGATGAATCCAGAAATAATCGGCGTTCTCGTTGAGGACGAAAAACTTCGCCGGTATGCGCAGTGCGAGCAGCCATTTCCATTTCGTCATGATCGGCTCGCCCGAGCAGATCATTCCCGCCAGGGAATATTCACGGCTCCGGAGCAGGCGGACCAGATTGCGGCGGCCTTCGGGCGAGCCGTAGTCGGTCACGCGGTAGACGACCGTGTCCGGACCGAATCCCTCGGGCTGCCCTCCGTAGCAGGTCACGACGTCGATGGCGATCTCCGGCCCGTAGACCGAACGGAGGTGCGGATGGATACGCTCCAGCAGCGAGCGGGAGCCGCTTTCGATCAGGAGGATTCGCGTCTGCGGAGGCTCGCGTCTGGTGAGGAAGTAACGCACTCAGAACAGGAGTAACACACGGGGGCTATTGTCTGGCCTGCGCGGCGGCGGCTCGGAGAACGTCTGCCAGCGCCTCGGCGGCGTTCACGTTCAGATCGACCCAGACGTCGAACGCGCCGTCGAGTTTGCCGGTTTCGCAGGCGCGAAGTTTGACTCTCACCCGTCGCCCCAGCCATTCGGTATTGGTGGAGTGCGCATCGGCGGCGGCGAGTTCGAGGACGCGGCCGCCGCAGGGTTTCCAGTCGGGAATCGCATCGCGGAGTGTCTGAGGGAAAGTGATCCAGTTGGGAAGCGTGCGGGCGAGTTGGGTCCTCATGAGGGTCAGGATAGCCCTTTTTGGGCAGGGCCAGCGTCCCGCAGCACTATGCGAAGAGGCCCGGAAGCGGATCGGTCTCCCGCGGCGCGATGCCAAGCGCCCGGTGAATGCAGGCCGCGATGCTCTCCGGCGTGACCGGATTATCGCGCGGCTCGGCGCCGAGGCGGTCAGAGCTTCCAAAAATCTGCCCGGCGCGAATGCCGCCGCCAGCCATCACGGCGCTGAAGCAGTGGGGCCAGTGGTCGCGGCCCCCATCGGGATTGATTTTCGGTCCGCGTCCGAATTCGCCCAGGGCGACCACCAGTGTGCTTTCGAGCAGCCCGCGGACGCTCAGGCCTTCCAGCAGAGAGCTGAAAGCCAGATCGAACGCCGGGCCCGTTCCGTTCCGGTAATCGGCGAAGGAGCCGAAGGGCTTCCAGCCATGGATGTCCCAGTCGCCGCAATCCACGACCGTCAGCCGGGGATGCTCCGGCAGATGGAACAAGCGCTCCGCTTCTCGATGGGTGGCCTGCGTGTGATGAATCGAACGGATGATCGAGTACTTGTCGGCGTGCCTGGCGGTTCGCGGGAAAATCTCCGAAATTTCGATTCCGGGCACATTGGTTCGGATGGCCCGGAACGGTCCGCGGATCTCCGCCGGAGCATCGGGCTTCGGGTCCCACGTGTCAAGCTGGGAAGGTCCGCCGTTCATGCGCAGCACGATGCAGGAGCGGCCGGGGGCCGCGTCCGCAAGGCCGAGCAGGGGCAGCAATGCCAGAAAGTCCCGGCGACGCATTAGTGCTCGCCGTATTCTTCGTGCCACGCCATCTGAATCGCCTCCAGTTTGGCTTCGTTGGACTTTGCCGGGTCCCCTTCGAACTCCGGCAGTGAGGTGACCCATTTGTGCAGGTCGGTGAAACGAACGGTCAACGGATCGACATCCGGATGCGCTTCCATCAGCGCGAGCGCAATCTCTTCAGAATCTTCCCAATCGAGTGCAGGCATCAGAATAATAGTAGCCGCCTGGCGTGCTATCCTGCCGGTGAAACGTGTTCGCCCCACGGACGATCGCTCTCCTTCTCTTCGCCGCGAGTTCCTGCGGTGTGTGCTTTGCGCAACTCAGTCCGAAACAAAAGGCCGACAACCTTGCGTCTTTTGAAGTAGTGTGGCGAACGGTGCGCGACCGGCATCCGGATCCGAAGCTCAACGGCCTCGACTGGCAGGCGATTCACGACGCCACGAAGCCGCAAATCGAAAACGCCACGTCGATGCCGGAAGTCCGGCGAATCCTGACCGGTATGCTGGCGAAGCTGCAGTCGTCGCACTATGCCATCATTCCGGTGGAGCTTTATCAGGAGATCGATAGCCCCTCGGCGGCGCCGGATGTACCGAAGACGGGCCGCGCGGAAGAGGGAAGTCCGGGAATCGTGCCCGTCATTATCGGCGATCAGGCGGTTGTCGGACGGGTCGAGCCGGGTTCCCCAGCGGCCGAGGCCGGCATCCAGCCCGGAATGGTTCTCGATTCGGTAAACGGGGCGAAACTCGCGCCCGCGCTGCGGCTCCTCGACAATCTGAAGGATCAGGAATCCCAGCGGATCGTGGAAAAATCCGTTACGGACAAGCTGAACGGGCCGGCGAACCAGGAAGTCGCCGTCGATGTCATCGACGCGCAGGGCAATCCCAAACACGTGGCGTTCGGCCGTACAACGCCCAAAGGAACTCTGGTGCGGTTCGGGAATCTGCCCGAAACGCGGCTCTATTTCGAAGCGCGCGCGCTTCCGGACGGTGTAGGATACATCCATTTCAACGAGTTCCTCGATCCGGCGTCGATTATGCCGAAATTCGAGGCGGCCATGAAGAGTTTCCGGAATGCGCCGGGCGTCATGATCGATCTTCGCGGAAATCCCGGCGGCATCGGAATCATGGCCATGGGCGTCGCGGGGTTCTTCATCGACAAAGACGGCCTGCGGCTGGGCGAGATGAAGATGCGGGACGCGACTCTGAAGTTCGTCATTTTCCCGAGGCCGGAGACTTACGCGGGGCCGCTGGCGGTTCTGGTGGATGAGGGATCGGCCTCGACGTCGGAAATCCTCGCCGGCGGGTTACAGGACCTGAAACGCGCCCGCATCTTCGGCGTGCGCACGGCCGGCGCGGCGCTCCCTTCGGATATCATCCGGCTGCCGAATGGAGATGGTTTTCAGTACGCGCAGGCCACTTACACATCCGCAAGCGGAAAGGTTCTCGAAGGCAACGGCGTGACGCCGGATGTCGAGGTGCGGCAGACGCGCGAGGCGCTGGTTGCCGGACGCGATCTTGTGGTGGAGGCGGCGGATGCGTGGATTCGCTCGGCGAAGCGGTAGCGCGCTGCTGCATGGTGCGGCATGCCTTGCTTTCGCTTCGGCGTCGTTCGCTGCCGGGCCAGCAAGACTGCCCGAAGCCGGCCAGGTGCTGGACCGCTATGTGAGTGTGAGCGGCGGTGCCGCGGCGTGGCGGGCCAAACGCACCGAGCGCGACGAAATTGAAGGGCGCACGCTCGACGGCCAGCGCGTGGTGCTGCGCGCAACCGTGACGACGTCGCGGAGCGGCGACGGCTTCAGTCAGATTCAAATCCCTCAAAAGGCCAGCGAGGGCGTTTACAGAGGCGTGGCATGGGCATTGTCGGATTTCTCGGGCGTTCGCATCAAGCAGGGTATGGAGCGTTACGAGGCGATACGCGATTCGCGGATGCTCGAAGAAGTCGACTGGCGCGCTTTGTATCCGAAGTCGACGGTGGCCGGCGTGGAATCGATCGCGGGCGAACGCTGCTATAAAGTGCTTCTGCTGCCTTCTCCGACGCCGCGCGCGGAGTGGTTCAGTATTGCTTCCGGACTTCTGGTCCAGCGCTCCTCCTATGAGATTTCGGCATCCGGAGAGACCCCGGCGGGCTACACCGTCGAGGAATGGACGGAGCGCGGCGGAGTCCGGCAACCTGTCACGATGCGCGCCTGGCGCGGCGACTTTCAGTACCGGCTGCGGGTTCTGAGCACCGTTTACAACGCCCCGGACGCGATGCTGCAGTATCCCGCCGAGGTAGCCGAATACGTCAAGGCGGAGCGCGCAGGAAAGGCCCTTCCGAACCCCGAAGAGATTATCGAGAGGCATATTTTCGAGTCCGGCGGTCCGGAATTCTACGAAAAGCTGCGGACCCAGAATGTGATCGGGACTCTCATTTTGCTCTCGCGCAACATCGAGGCTCATATGGAAACCTGGGCGGCGGCGGGCGGGAAATACTATCAGGTGACCGATATTCCGGGGCTGGGCCGGCAGGAAGAGGGCAGTGACGGCTCACTCGCCTGGGACCGCTCGCCCGCTATCGGCCCGCGTCTGAAGCCGCGCCGCAATTCCGGCCCGCTGGGCGTCACGCTCGATGCGGCCGGGATGCTCGAGTGGAGGGTCCTGATCGACCGCGTGCGGACGGAAGCAGAAGAAGTCGTCGATGACAAAGACTGCTACCGGGTCCGCCTGACGCCCCGCGACGGATCGCGGGACATGATCCGGTGGTATGACCGGAAGACGGGTCTGCTATACCGGTCCGAGCTGGAGATTCGGACGGACATGGGCAAGGTTCCGGCCGTCATGACGGTCGAGGAATACCGCAACGTGGGTATGGTCAAATGGCCCTCCCGCGTCCGCATCACGGCCTCGGGGCAGGACACCGTCTTTCAGGCGGATCAGGTGAAGCTGAACGAACCGGTCGACAGCTCCATCTTCGAAGTTCCGGCTGAGATCCGGGAACTGGCCGGGAAGAGGACCGAGCCGGGCCCGGCCACCCCCTGAGGCTCCCGCTATTTTGCGAAAAGCGAAAGATCGACGGCATCCGCCATGGCCTTGTAGCCGGCATCGTTCGGATGCAGATGGTCACGGATATTAAACGCCGGGCGAATCTGCTTCGGGTTCGCGGTGTCGCGCGTCACGGCGTCGAAATCGATCACCGCATCGTAGGCTTTGCTCATGCGGATCCACTGATTCAGCGCCGTGCGAATCGCTTCGCCGGGCTCGCTGAAGTAGGCGGCGCCCTCGAACGGCGTCAGCGTGACTCCGATCGCTTTGATGCC
>CAZXCO010000520.1:0-13844 GCA_964639095.1 uncultured Solibacteraceae bacterium | reverse complement strand
CAATCGCGCCAGCATGGTCTGGCAGACGTCCCGCGGCGAGACGCCCGGTCCCGTCTCGCCATGAAAAAATATCTGCATGGCTTCGGGTACGCGGAACCATCCGAGGCTGTACGGAAATCCGAGAGCGGCCATCGAATTATTGCCCACTCCGGTCGCGAAGAGGCCAAGCGCGCCATAGACCGGCGTATGCGAATCGCACCCGACAATGATCTGGCCGGGCGCCCACAGTTTCTCCTCGATGATTGTGTGATGAATGCTTCCGTGGCCACAGTCGAACAGGTGCTTGATGCCATGTCTGGCGGAGAACTTTCGCACCGCGGCAAGCGCTTCCGCGGCGGCCTGAGTGGCCGGGGCGAAGTTGTGGTCGAAGACGAAGGCAATGCGGTCCGGATCCTTGATCTCGTGCCCGCCCATTTCGTTTTCGAAAACCTTCATCACGAAATTTGCGCTGAGATCGTGCATGACCATCAGGTCGACGTTCGCAACGACCACGTCGCCCGGGCGAACTTCCTTTTTTCCACTCGCCTTCGCCAGAATTTTTTCAACCATGTTCATAACAGCTCTGCTCCCTGAGGCCCCTGCCGCGCCGTGTCCCCGTAAAACAGCCGGCGGCCATTCGATTCCATCTCGACGTGCAGCGCGAACAGTGTCCCGCGCTGAATTTCTCCGGGCTCGGAAGACTCATACGGATACGGGCCCGACAGCGTCTCGAGGTATGCGGGCTGGTTCCATTTCGCAGGCGGCGTTTTGACCGCGCGTTCGTACAGTTTCCGCAGCGGGCCCGCAACGCTCGAAGACGGATGGGGCCGCGACACTTTGACCCAGTGGCCCCGATACTCGACCGCCACCGTGACCGAGGAGTCGGCGCCGATCGTCGCGCCGTCCGGTGGGTGCGGAGCGGCGCTCCCTTCGGTAGTCAGAATCACCAGGTCTTCCGCACCGGCACGGCGGAAAGCGCGCTCCAGGCGTCCGGTGAATTCGTGATCGCTCACGCCGAGTGCGCCAGGAAGCTCTTCGTCGAGAATGCGGCGGGCAAGAAGCACAGCACGCTGGTGCATGGAGACCTCCCACTCATCGGCCGCCGGCCAGACCTCGCCTGCGGGTATTTCCACCATTTCAACGGAGCCCGCACGCACGGGGATGGAAAGTTCGCCGGGCAGCCGGGAAAGATCGAGCACCCCGATGCGCTTCCAGTCCCTCTCCGCACAAAGCTCGAACAGCTTCTGCGGCAGATTGCCGCTGGGGCGAATCTCATCCAGAATTGTGACCGAGCGAATCCACGGGTAGACGCGCGGCGAGAGCCCGCAGAGCAGTACGGGCGCTCCGTCACGCGGCAGCACGATCAGCGCGCGGTTCCAGTAGGGCATGAAATTCGAGAAGTGACGCCCCTGGTTCGACCGCCAGATATCGGTGAAGACCACCATGGCGGGCAGGTCCCGCGCCGCAAGAGCCTTCCTGACGGCTTCGGCCCGCGACTCAAAGGCGGCGGGTGGCAGTTCGCTCTTGTCCCAGGTAATGAGGCCGCGCTTCATTTCTGAAAAAGCTTCCTTTCAGCCTTGTTCAAGGCAGTGCAGCCGTTCGCGGTTACCAGCATGGTATCGCCGAAAACCATGTAGCCGGCCAGAGGCAGATAGGTGTTGGGATGCGCGATGATCACCATGTTTTCCTGCACCGTGCAATGGACGTCCTCCAGCACGTAAGGGTTTTCGTCCGGATGAAGGCCGAGATTATGGCCGCGCACGCGCGTATACTTCGGCCCCGTGTACTCGCCGTATCCATACTTCCGGAAGACATCGTTCTGCGCCTTCGCCACGTCGGCGATATCCACGCCGGGCTGCAGAATCTCTTCTGCGGCCTGCCGGGCTTCCGCGAAAATGGCAAACGATTCGCGCTGGGCCGGGCTCGGTTCGCCGATGACAAGAGTCCGGCAAATCTGCGCCCAATAGCCGTCAATCTGCGGGGTGAGTTCGGTGATCAGATGATCGCCGGGCTGCAGGCGGCGGTCCTTCGGAGGCGTCATCCCGACGACTTCAACGCCGCCGGAGGCGATCAGCATGAAGTTATCCTCGGCGCCGTTCGCCTTCAGAAATGCTTCGGTCTCCGCCACGAGTTCGTACTCGGAGATTCCGGGCTGCGCCACCTCCGCGAAGCGCTCATATCCGCGGTCCGCCAGTTCGGCTGCCTTCCGGATCCGCTCGATTTCATCGGGCGCCTTGACGCGGCGAAGCTCTTCGACAAAGGCCGTGGCGGAGACGGGCGCCGTATTCACTTCCTGCCCGACCGCATCGAGGAAGCGCGCCTCCATCAGTTCCATCCCACCAATCGCCACGATTCTGTCTCGGGTCCCGGAAACGAGCCGGGAGAGGCCTTTTGCAAAGTCGACCTCGAAGCACACACTTCCATCGAGAGACGCCGCCGCGATCTCCCGATCCCACGGACTCGCAAAGACGACGCGTACTTCTCCGGAGCGGGACAAAGCGACAGCGGCATGAGCGCCCGAAAAATTCGCGTTCACCAGATAGCGGAAAAAATCCTTCCGCCAGGTGTGTCCGTACAGAAGCAGAAGATCCCAGCCTCTTTCCTTCATGAGGCCGGTTAATGACTGAAGTCGGGTTTGATTTAACATGCGTTGATTTTCTGTGGAGCTGCCTTCTACGGCGAGACGTCCTCGAGGAACCAGTCCACCGGCAGTTCGCGGCCGAGGCCCATGGCTTTGGCGCGCTTCAGCACAGCGGACCCCACTGCCGCGAACTGAGTGCCCGCGCCCGTGTTGTTATTGAAGACCGTGATCTGATCCGCGCTGGTGCGTCCGCGAACTTTGCCCGCCACGAGATCCTGAATCTCGACGATGTCCTCCCACCTGACGATGCCCTTCTGGGCCGCTTCCCAGACGTCGGGAGACTGATCGTTCTTCGCCACTTCCTTCGAATGAACCACGTAGAGACCGGCGCGGCGGAGACATTCGTCGTCAATCTCGCGGCGCTTGTTGCTCTTGTCCGAGCCGCCGATCGAGCAGACGTACATGCCCTTCTCGACCAGATGGCCGTCGAAGACCGGGTCCCAGGAAGCCGTCGCGGCCTGCACGAAATCGCTGCCGCGGACGCACTCTTCGGGAGAATTCACGGCGTCGACCGCGCGCCCCAGTTTCCCGCTCATTTTGGCCGCGAATGCGCGGCGGCTGTCGGGATTGGGGCTGTAGACCTTGATCTTTTCGAAGGCAAAGCGGCTCGAGAGAAGCTCAATGTGCGCGCCCGCCTGCCATCCGCTTCCGAATAATCCGAGAACCTTCGGCTTTTCCGGCGCCAGATATGTGGCGCCGACTGCACTGAGAGCGGCGACCCGCACCTTCTGAATGATGCCATCGGGCATGATCGCAACCGGCTCGATTCTTTCCAGATCGAAGAGTATGATGAGGCCGCACCACTTGTTTCCCGTCGCGGCTCGCAGGATGCGCCGGCGCTTCACGCCCGCCGTGAAATCGAACCCCGCCATGTCGGAAGTGATGCGCAAGGCCCAGACGCCGCTCGTGACTCCGGCTCCTTCCTGCGTCTTCATCCGATAGTGAAACCCCGGATGCTCGCGGGATTCCACGGGAAAATAGGTCTGGCTGCGCGCGCGATTGACTGCCCTGTTTTCGGCCAGCTCGCGATAGATAGCCTCGGTCGAAGCGATCGCGTCTTCCGCAGTCAGCGCCTTTTCAACTTCCTCGTTATTCAGGAGGAGCACTAACGCGGCCCCCCGTAGCGGGCGAAGAATTCTCCACTGCGAAGAAGGGGGATCAGCCCTCCCGCTTCCACCATTTCCAGCATGAAATCCGACGGCGGTGCGCTGCGCAAAGACTTCCCGGAAGTCAGATTCTCCACGAGCCCGGCGCGAATATCCACGCGCAGACGGTCGCCTGTTTCCACCATATCGTGCAGACCGGGCGCTTCCAGCATCGGGAGGCCAATCTCCGCTGCATTGCGGTAAAAGGTGCGGGAAAACAACTCGGCCACCACGCAACCGATGCCCGTGGCCTGCAGAGCTTTGACTGCGAGCGCGCGGCCGGAAGAACATCCGAAGTTCCGGCCCGCCACCAGAATGTCGCCAGGCTGCATCTGTTTCGCAAAATCGGGATTCAGGTTCTCGAGGACATGCTGAGCCATCTCCCGGATGGATTTGAACATGACCTGGCCGCCGGTCAGCGCGTCGCTGGGGACGTTGTGACCGAACTTCCAGCACTTTCCTTCAAAGATCAGGTTATCTGACATGATTTTCTCTGAATCTGTTTGCAGCTCAGGTGGCCGACGACACCGCCACCGATGCCGCCGAATCCCGGGGCTGCGTGATTCGCCCGGTGGCAAGCACCAGAAGGAGCGCCAGCGCGGCAATTCCCATATCGACCGCATGGGCCGTCGTCCAACTGTGTGTGTGATCCACGATCGAGGCCGCGAGTTCCGGACCGGTCGCCGTCCCGAGGCCAAAGAACACATAGAGCCAGCCCAGCGACGAGCCGACGCGGTGCGTTCCGAAGTGTTCGAAAACAATCACCGGCACGGCGTTGAAGATTCCGCCATAACCCATACCGAAGACCAGCGCCACCCAGGTAATCAGCCCGGAGCGGGCCGGCGTTTTCAGCAGTCCCAGTATGCCCAGAAGCACGCACACGATGCTGAAAATCACCGCCGAGCGCGCCGATACCTTGTCGGCCAGAATGCCGCTGATGACCTTGCCGATGAAGGCGGCGCCGAGCGCGATGCTCAGAATCGCCGCACCGCCCTTGCGTGTCAGCCCCTCGCTCACGAAATAGAGCACCATGGGGTTCTGAACGCCCACCATCGCGTGCGCCGCACAGAATAGACTGACGCCGAACGCCCAGAACATCGGCAGGCGAAGCAGTTGCTTCGTGGCCGGCACGCGCCCGGCGGCCGCGGGAGCGCTTCTGCGGTCTTCATTCCTGACAGCCACGAGCATGACCACAAACGGAATCAGCATCAGGCCCGCAAGAACCATGAAGGCGTGCGAGATGCCCGCCTGCGCCGCTGCGGCCGACTGCTTTCCCGGGGGCAACAGCTTTGCGATCAGGCGGGGCGTCATGAATCCGCCCACCCCGATGCCGCCGTTGATGATTCCCACCATCAGTCCGCGGGCTCCCTTGAACCAGGGGCCGATCAAAATCGAATTGGCCAGAATGGAACAGGCGCAGGCGCTGAGTCCGAGCACGGCGCAGAAGATGTAGTATTCAGCCAGCGAGCCCTTCACGGTCGACAAGAGCGCAAACCCGATACTGGTCGTCAGGCATCCCGCCAGAATCACCGATTTCGCACTGAACCGGTCGACAGCTTTTCCGATAAACGGCGACAAGACGCCAATCAGAAATAAAATAATGGAATTTCCCGTAACCGCGCTGGTTCTGCTCCAGTGAAATGCCTCCGTAAAGGAGTCGTAGAACGTGGTCAGCGAGAAAATGGCGAACGAGAAAGGGAATGTCAGGACGAGGAACGTGGAGACGACGCCCAGCCAGTTACGCGCTGTTACCGATTGTGTTTCCATCGAGTAATCCCTTCAGCGTGGGGAAGCATTCGGCGGGTGCAGGCGTTTTTTCGGCAAGAGAACTTTTCTGTCATTGTACAATTCCGGCTCCCGCCGGATCCGTTCCAGCCTGTGCTGGGGAGCCGGGCGGCGCGTGCAACTGCGACTTCAGGTAAGCCGCCAGTCCGCCGAGTTCGAGGATTTTTCGCACAGAGTCCGGAATCCGCTGGAACAGGAATTCCGCTTCGCCGGCGTGCACCCTGCCGGCTGCGAGATCGATTCGGATCGGGTCGCCCTCGGCTACGGCCTCGACAAGCGCGGGGCATTCCACGATCGGCAGACCATCGTTGATGGCATTCCGGTAGAAGGTCCGTGCGAAGGAGGCCGCCACCACGGCTTTGATGCCCAGACCCTTGATGGCCGTGGCGGCCTGCTCCCTGGCGCTGCCGCAGCCGAAATTCCGGCCGGCCACCAGAATGTCATAACCGCGGAGTTTGTCCGGAAAGCCGTCTCCGAGCATTTCGAAAGCATGCCGCGACAGTTGCTCGGGATCGATATAGATGAGATAGCGGCCGGCGATGATGATATCGGAGTTGATATTGTGTCCGAATTTGAAGACTCTGCCCTGAATGATGGAATCCATCTATTGTCCGAGGAACTCTCTTGGATCGGAAATGACGCCCCGGATCGCGGAAGCGGCCAGCGTCGCGGGGCTGGAGAGGTAGATCGACGATTTATTGCTGCCCATGCGGCCAAGGAAGTTGCGGTTCGCCGTCGAGAGACAGACCTCGCCATCCGCCAGCATGCCCCCGTCTCCGGCGCAACCGCCGCAACCCGGATTGGTGACCATGCCGCCCGCCTCCATAAGCGTCTGCAGAACGCCCGACTTCATCGCCGCCAGCATGATCTTTTTCGAACCGGGAGTGACAATCAAGCGCACGTTCGGATGGACCTTCCGTCCCTTCAGAATGCGGGACGCGACAACCAGATCCTCGTATTTGGCATTGGCGCAGGACCCGAGGAAAGCCTGATCGATGCGCGTTCCCTTCACCTCGCCGACCGGCTTGCTGTTCTCCACGTCATGCGGGCACGCCACCATCGGCTCGATCCGGGAGAGATCGAGATCGAGGACCTTCTCGTAGACCGCGTCCGGATCCGCCAGGACGGGCCGGTAAAGGCCCATATCCGCGCGGCCTTCGAGATATGCGGCCGTGTTGTCGTCCGGGGGGAAGAAAGCGCATTTCACACCCATCTCCATCGAGAGGTTGGTCATCGTCATTCTTTCGGAAACGCTCATGGAAGCCGCGCCGGGGCCGTAATACTCGACCGATTTGTAATTGCACCCGTCGGCGCCCAGTTCATGAATCAGGTGCAGCATCAGGTCTTTGGCGAAGATGCCCGGCCCGAAGCTGCCGTTCAAAACGAACTTGAATGTCTCCGGGACCTTCATCCAGAGTTTCCCGGTCAGCCAGACCGAAGTGACCTCGGTGTAGCCGATGCCCGTGCCCAGCGCGCCGAGGCTGCCGTAGATTGTGCAATGCGAGTCGGTGCCCACAATCAGGGAACCGGGAAGAACGTGGCCGGCCTCCATCAGCACCAGATGCGCAATACCGGCGTCCACATCGTAAAACTTGCCAATGCCAAATTCGCGCGCGAAATCCCGCGACGTCCGCTGGTCCGCCGCATATTTCTCGGTCTTCGCCGGCGACACATGGTCCAGCACAATC
The DNA here is from genome assembly GCA_964639095.1 of uncultured Solibacteraceae bacterium. GTDB lineage: Bacteria > Acidobacteriota > Terriglobia > Bryobacterales > Bryobacteraceae > BOG-234. The sequence goes on along the minus strand of CAZXCO010000520.1, from coordinate 6,606 downwards.
GCCAGCCGCTCCGGGTCGTAGAGCTTCTCCGCCCCAATGCGCTTCATCACGCTCGCCGATCGCCATGTGGCCGTATGGCTCATGACCAGATCCGGAAAAGCGTCTACAATCTCTCCGGCCGTTACCGAAGCGTTCCCGGATTTCGCCGCCAGAATCTTCTCGGCGATTGTTTTCCCCGACTGCATCTTCTCCTCAAAGTCCCCCGTTATTCTTCCGTGTGCGCTCGAAGTTCGCCGTTGCGCTACCGCGACGCCCGGATTGACGAACCGGGACCGCCGGCGGAGCAGGCGAAATTCGCCGCGTCGTCTGTGCTGCCCGATCCTTTATAAACAGCCTGGCTCGGGAAAGCGCAGATGGGGCGCGTGCGCGTGGTCTGGCCCTTTTCGATATGCGCGCCGGTAAGCGCCGTGGGCGCGATTCCCTTTTCCAGCCAGTTCACCATCGCGCCCAGCCAGTCCACGTTGCTGCACGCTGCCGCGCCTCCCTGGCAGTGGCCCATGCCGGGCACGAGAAACAGCCGGTAAAAGTCGTCCGTCTCCTGCGCACCTTCCGTCTGCCGGACGGCTTCATAGTAGTTGATCGACATCTGCGGGCTGACACCGGGATCCGACCAGCCGTGATAGTGGAGAATCCTGCCCCCGCGCGCCTTGACGGCGCTCAGATCCGTGATGGTCGCATCGAGACGCAGCCGCGTCGGCGTCAGCCGCTGCCAGTCCGTATCGACATCGAATGCTTTGTAATCCGCGGGCGAGCCGGCAGGCGAATTGAAAGCGAGGTAAGGCACGAAGCTTTGCGCAAGATTGAAACCCTGCGCGACGCCGCCATTGCCGCCCGAAGGCATGCCCGGGAACAGCAGGTCGCCCTTCGAATTGCGAACGCCGTCATAGACCTTCTTCAACGCATCCACCTGCGCGGTCGTGAAGCAGGAGGCCGCATCGGTATCGCCGGAACACCTCGGCAGATCGTTCGCGGGGTCGAAGCTGCACTTGAGCGGATTCTCGACGACACCGTCTTTCAGTCCGTCGGAAGCATCGCATTTGTCCAGATACTGCCGGTTCAGCAGCGCGGCCTTCTCGCGCGTGATCTGGCCCGGGCCTGAACCGGCCGCCTGATAGTTGTAAACCGATTTCGCCTGCAAACCGGTGAGATCGAGAACCGGCGCGCCGACCACGTATCCGTCGAAGTCCTCCGGGTAGCGCTGCGCCTCCATCAGACCCTGCCGGCCGCCGGTAGAACAACCGACCCAATAAGAATATTTCGGATCGGCGCCGTAATAAACCCGGATCATCTTCTTCGCCAGCAGCGCGGTTTCATGAACGGCCAGGTAGCCGAAGTCAATCACTTTCCGTGCAGCGTTCGGATTCTTCGGGCCGGGATTCGCAAACGACGCCCCCGGCTCGAGTTTCTCGTCGTGACCCGTGTCGGTCGAGGTTGAAGCGTAGCCCGCGCGAATGGCCGCGTCGACCTGCGCGAAGCTGATGGTTCCCGCCCAGCCGCCGTTGCCAACCATCTGGAAGCGCTCGTTCCAGTTCGTCGGGAGCTTCACGACAAAGTGGTTTTCCGGCCAGATGACGCCGCGGACGTCGCAATGCTCCGGCAACTTGTCCGTCGCGGCCACGAGTTTCGCGGAAGCGATTTTGACATCCTGGCCGAAAGACACGGCCGCGAGGTCCCCGCAGTTCTTAACCGGCGCGGCAAAAGCACAGATGGAGGATGCGAGGGCAGCGAGAACGAGCTTCTTCATGGATCACTCCGTTATGGACGTCTGCAGGAAATGCCTGACGACGGGTTTGCGGTCCCGCTCCAGAGTCTGACGCCCGAACACGCGTCAGCCCCGGACGAGCCTGATCTTCTATTTGTGAATCGAGTCGGTGCCGGAAGAGGACCCGAGAAACAGCCTTCTCCCGTCTTTGAACGTGATGTTGGCGCCGTTTGCGCGATTTTCGCCGTTCTTGGCCAGATAACCTTCAACCACAATTTCGGTGCCGGGCAACAGAGACTTCTTTGTGAAACCGCGCCGCAGGAGAATATTCGGACTTCCGCCTTCCACCATCCAGCTCGTCGTCGTGCCGTCCGCGTTCTTCACGTCGAGATGGATCCATGCATGGGGATTCACCCATTCCATTCTGGTGACCGTCCCATGCAAAGTAACCGGTTTGCTGATATCGAACTCCGCCGCAAAAGCGTGATGAGCCCAGAGCGGGGCAGAGGTCAGGGTGGAGAGCCCTGCGAGCATCACAATCGTAAGTCTGACGTTCATACGTTCCATCTCCTGCGTTCTGAATGATTCAACTAAACTCGAGGCGCGCTTCCGGCGTTTTACTTTGCGGAGGCGGCGGCCTTCTTCTCCTCGGCGCGCGCCCCGGTCAAAGCGTTGTACATGTAATAGTTGCCTTCGTGGCACGCATACTCAAACAGCTTGTAATCGGGATCGTGCTTCAGGGGGAAACTGATCGTCCACGGCTGCGTCCAGGTGTTGGCGTCGGAAATTTCCGCCGTGTACTGGAGCGTATCCGCGTCCGTCCTCGTGAACCGCTCGACGATTCGCGTCGCCTCGCTGGCGGGGGCGTTCGCGATCGTGATGCCGGGCAGAAAATTAGTGGTCTCGACCACCAGCGTGTTCCCCTCCCAGTGACCGCGGGAGTCGCCCATCCAGTTGCGGATGCCGGATGAAAGATGCGGACGGCCATCCAGCGGAATGATGCGCGCTTCATGGATCATCTCGTTGCGGATCACCACGTATCCCGGCGCCTGAACGATATCGTTGCCGCGATCATACCCGCCGGGCTGAATGGAGCCGATCAGACCGCGGGTGATGCAGCGATCCCAAAGGCTGTCGTCCAACCAGGAATCGTGACAACCTCCTGCGAGGCGGGAACAGGGGCGCGCCCGGCGCGCCGCAGCGCGCTGCTGCACCGCTTCCTGCGCCTCTTTGGTCAGCGGAGGAAGTCTTCCGTCCGGAGGATCGACAATCAGAGACGCCTGGCGGCTCGGCTTGCCGCGTTCGTCCCAGTAGCGCGGCGGTCCGATTCTCACGCCGTTCGCGCAGGTATCTTTTGTATTCCCCAGACCGCCCTTGGTTGGGTCGCACTTTGTCTTGTCGGTGACAAACTCTTCGTTGTCGATTTCCGATTGTTCTTCAAAGCCCGCCACGCGCTTCGTGTATTCCTCGTCGTTGAGGACCGCGCGGGTCCCCATGGCTTTTGACCGCTCCAGCGGAACCCCATTCATCGCCGTGCCCGGCCATACGCCCTGTATATCCGGATCGCCCCACGGAGTCCTCGGAGGCGTCCAGCTTTTGGCCGCGGCTTTGGAGGCGGCAGCGGTTCGCGCAGCGGGCTTCGCGGTCTGAGCAAAAGCCGGCGCACACACCAGCATGCCTGAGAGGAAAGCGGCCCCCAACAGGCTCGTCGAACTACAGGCGCTGATTCTCATCGCTCGCATACTCTAGTCGCTCCCATTTTTCTTGTACTTTCCATAGAGCAGCTCTTCGGAAAACGGCACGCACTTGAACTCCATCAACTGCGCATCCTTGCGGACGTTCCGATAGAGCGGCAGGGTGATCTTCCATGGCCGTGTGTATACGGTGGGGTCGTCGATGGTGGCTTCGTAGTTGATATGGTCCCTGTCGAGAAGCGTGTAGCGCTCGACGACGTGCGCATTTTCGCTCAGATAGTCCCCGGCTCTGTCGAGCCACGCGAGACCGTTCAGGCCCGTCACATCCACGACCAGCGTTTTGCCCTCCCAGTGCCCGTTGGATGTCCCCATCCAACTGTCCGCACCGGCCTCCTGCGGTTTCCCCATGTTCACCAGCCGGTTCGCGCTGGCGAACTCATAGACAAACAAAATGTCGTTCTGCGACTGCACAATCTGAAACGGGAAAGGCTGATACGCTGCGCGCGGGATGCCCGGCATGTAGCACTTTGCTTCCGGATCCTCGCCCGGCCACTTCGATGCGTTCTCTTTCTTTTTGGCGAGAGCTTCGGGCTTGTAAGGAATCTCCTTCCCGTCGATCACGCCCTGTCCGGCGGGGATTGCACCGATGGCTCCCAGTTGCCAGAAAGGCCCGGGTTTCGCGGAATGATCCGCGAGATCCCAGTCTGCGGTGCCGAACGCCTGCCAGATCCCGTTCAGGTTCGGCCTGCCGGCGACAAGGGCAGGGCGTGAAGCCGCGGTCTGCGCGGCCAGTGGAATGGCGGCGGTGACAAGAACCAGCGCGCGCGCGATCAACGTCGATCCGCCTGACTGATGAAGCATCGGTAATATTTCTCCTTTAATGAACACCATTGCTGCGTGAAGCCAGGATTACGGACGAAAGAGCGATGATATATCAGCAATACGTATGAGTCAAGCTGCCGGTATTCCGGGAATACAAGGAGCCCGCTCGTTCCTTTCACCGCTCCCGTTCGCCGCTTCCTTTCGCAACAATCGTCTGATCCTGGCCGGCCGTAATCGTCAGAAGCTGTACTTCATCGAGAACTGCATGACTCTGGCAGGTCCCGTCGAAGTGATGTAGCCGAACGTGCTGTTGCTGAGCGTGAGAACCGGCGCTCCGAAGTTGGCCCGGTTCAAAACGTTCTGCCCTTCGGCCCGGAGTTCGAACGTCTGTCGCTCTTTCACGCGGAACAGACGGGACAACGCGGCGTTGAACGTCAGGTTTCCGGGGCCTTCAATGGTCCCCGGCCCTTCATTGCCCAGATTGCCGGGCGCTGCCTGCGTGAATGCCGCGGCGTTCAGGAAGGGAACGGCGGGCGTTGCCAACCGGCTCTTCGTGCCTGAAGGAGCGTAAACATCGTCAACGATCTGATTCGGCGGCTGCGTCAGGGTATCCTTGCCGGTCAGCGCGTTGTCCACGCCAGAGCTGACGCTGTAGTGTGCGCCCGACGTCATTGAGACCGTCGCGGATCCTCTCCAGTTCCCGAGAATCGTACTCATCAGGTGACTGTTGAAAGAGGGCACGGTTGCCACGGCCGTCATGTTCGCGATGTGCCGCTGGTCGATCGAGGAAGTGGAGCAGCTGCCCCTGTCGCCCGCCCTCGTCGGATACTGGTAAACTCCGCCGCCGCCTCCCAGCGTCTGCAGGAACTGGTTCACTGGATTGCCGATGCAGTGCGACCAGGTATAATTCGCCGTCAGCGTATAGTTCCGGCTGAGCCGCTTCTGCGCCGAAAGAATCAGACCGTTGTAACTCTGAGTGCCGCCGTCGTCCCACTGGTCGAGATAACCGACCGAGCGGCCCGCCACGGGATTCAGAAGCGTGAGCAGGCGGCGCTGGTTGGTGTTGGTGGTCGTGGAGCAGGGTCCGGGGGCCGTCAGGCCATACTGGCCCGCGGCGCAGGTTCCCGGAATATAGATAGCGGGATTCAGCTCTTCCGCTCCATACAGATGGACCATCTCGTTGCCCAGATAACTGACCGAGAACAGCCAGTCATTTCCGACCTGCCGCTGGATGCTGAAGTTCCACTGTTGAACATAGGGCGGGTGGGTGTCGTATTTCATGCTGTCCATCGTTCCGAAGGCTGGAAACGGCGCGTTCGCGATGGAAACATACGGGAATGGATCGCCGCCGGGCAGCCCGAGATAAGGATTGGAAAGACCACCCGGGGGGCTGATCGGATTGACTTTGCCGCCCCATGGGGGCCCCTGCTCGGTGGCCAGACTGAGTTGCACGGTCGTGATGTCGTAGAAGATGCCGTAAGAAGCGCGAATCGAAGTCTTGCCGTCGCCAAACGGATCCCATACCAGCCCGATCCGCGGAGCAAACTGATTCCACCGCTTGTACTGGCCGGACTTCTCCGGAAAGCCGGGATCTCCAGGATAGAAGAAGCCCGGAGGTGCGTTAACGAATTGTGTTGTCTTCGTGCCGGCAAGGAACGCGTTCAGATTGAAATGGTCCACCGTCCCGTTGCCGAACTGCTGCGGGAAGTAGGGCTCCCAGCGAAGCCCGTAATTGAAAGTAAAGTTCGGCGCCAGCTTCCAGCTGTCCTGGGCGTAGAGTCCGAGGTACTTCTGCCGCACATATAAATAGTTCGGCGCTCCCTGCGTCAGGCTGGTCACGTGGCCCGTCACGAAATCGGCCAGTCCCAGACCGGTCGCGGACCCCTGAATGGTAAACAGCCCCGACGAATAAGTGTTGGAATTATCGTTGCTGTCCCATCCTGTGGCATTCACACCGAACGACATCTGATGCCTGCCGTGAATCACGGCGAGGTCGTCGCCCAACTGGATGATGGTCGATCGGAAGGAACCGTCATTGCCGTTTGTGCCGCCCGTCGAAAATCCGCCCGAGATCATCAGGCTCGTGTACTTGGGCAGATAGGTGAACATATTGATCCCGACATCCGCCGGCCCGAAGAATTCCGAACCGACTTTCCGGATGGCGCTGCGGTCGAATGTCGCGCGTGCCGAATTCACGACGTTGGCGCTGAAGATATAGGTATCCCCGAGCGTCAGCGATTGCACCAGATCCGTCACCCCCGGGGTCGGCGTGCTGAGAACATTTTGCGACACCGTATAAGGACTCGCCTGATTGAACTGCGTGCCGACGTAACGGACAAACACCGAGTGAGCGGCGCTGAGTTGGTAATCGATCTTGCCGACGCCGAA
>CAZXCO010000519.1:0-2172 GCA_964639095.1 uncultured Solibacteraceae bacterium | reverse complement strand
TGCCGTGATCCGCGGCGCGATCAGAAGATTGTGTGCGTCGTCGAAGATCCGAACAATATCGTGGGGATCGAGGTCACCCGCCAGTACAACGGGCTCTATCACGTGCTGGGCGGGGCCCTCTCGCCTCTGCGGGGCATCGGGCCGGAGCAGTTGAAGATCAAAAGCCTGGTGGATCGCATCGCGAAGGGCACAATCGAAGAGGTCATCGCCGCGACGAATCCGACCGTGGAAGGCGAGGCGACCGCCGTCTATCTTTCGAAGCTGCTGAAGCCGCTCGGAATCAAAGTGACGCGCATCGGCATGGGTGTTCCGGTGGGAAGCGATATCGAGTTCGCCGACGAGGTCACGATGTGGAAGGCGATGGAAGGCCGCCGCGAGATCTGAGGCCGGCGGGCGCCGTTGATTCAGCGGCGGCGATAGATAAACCACCCGGACGCCACCACGGCGAGGGTTCCACCGGCAAGCTTTCCTTCGAATAACCAGACGTTGTGGACCTCGGCGGTCGGAACGACCGAGCAGAAGATCGCGAGCAGCGTCATCCCGATTCCCGAAGCTGCGCTCCAGCGCCTGCCCGCCTTCCACGCGCTGCCGAAAACGTAGAGGTACGGAAAAAATCCGGCAATCACCATCAGCGAAACGAGCGTCTGGTATGCCGCGCGCACGGTGTCCCCAAACTGAAGCACAATCAGCAGCACCGATGCGAGCGTTCCGAATGCGAGGATCGAGATGTGCGGCGTGCGCCAGCGCGGATGAATCTTCGCGAAGGTGGCGGGCAGCAGCCGGTCGACACCGGCGGCGAAGGGCATCCGCGACACGGAGGAACCGAGTCCGCCGAATTGCCCGACGGCAGTCGCGAGCACGAGCAGGACGACTACGCGCGGAAGCCAGGCGGCCCCGAAGAGATGACCGGCCGCGCTGCCCGCCTGCGCGAGTCCGTTGAGTTCGCTGATTTCCCCGGGCGGCAGCAGAACGAGCAGGGACGCTGTCGTGCCCACATAGAAGAGAGTGGTGAAGACGGAAGAGATCCATGCTGCGCGCGGGAGGTCGCGCTCGGGCGCCCGGATCTCCGCGCCCATCAGCCCGACCATTTCAAGCCCCGTCATCGCGTAAGCAATCGTCGCCCAGAAGCTGACCGTATCCCAGTTGAATTCCGGCAGAAGATGGAAGACCGTGGCGGAGCCGCTGCGCCGCCAGGCCAGCGCCGCCGCGCCCACGAGCAGCGCGCCCAGAATCCATGCGGCGGAAGCGCCGATATTTTCCGTCCACTTCCCCACGTCCAGCCCGACAATGTTCGTGCCGAGCCCCGTCCAGATAGCCGCAAGAGACAATACGACCAGCGCAGTGCGGCTTTCCGCCAAACCTTGACCCGAGAGCGCAATGCTCGCGTAAAACATCGCGGCGCTGGGAAACCAGAAGGCGATTCCGGTCCAGTAGACCCAGAAGGCGAGGAAGCCGTGCCAGGGTCCGAAGTCGGCGCGGGTCCAGCGGTAGAGGCCTCCTGCTTCGGGGTGTTTGACCGTCAGAACCGCAACCGCGATGGCGAGCGGAATCAGAAAGAAGACCGCCGCGAGCACCCAGAGCAGGAGCGATCCGGGCCCGGCGTGCGCGGCGGACGCAATCCACCGCGTACCGATAATGCACGCGATCGCGAAGAGCGTGAGATCGCGCAGCCCGAGTTCGCGGCGAAGTTCCGGATGCCCGGGCAATCAGCGGATCAGCTCAGTGATTCGGTCCGGGTCGTTCGGAACGACGACGGGCCGGTTGCCGAAGTTCGGTTGGATCTGGCAGTCCGCGGGCGTTTTCAACTGGCCCGTGTGATAGCGGTAGATGTAATCGGGGTCCTTGAGGACGTTGCCTGTGAGCACGGCGACCACGTCGGCGTCGCCCGCGATCACGCCCGCGGCGGTGAGCTTGCGGATGCCCGCCAGCGTGGCCGCGGAAGCGGGTTCGCAGCCGATACCGCATTGTCCGATAATCGCCTTCGCGTCGGCGATCTCCTGTTCCGATACGCGTTCCACCACACCCTTCGATGTCTCGATTTCGAACTGCGCCTTGGGCCAGGATACGGGGTCGCCGATTTTGATGGCCGTTGCGAGAGTCTCGGGGTGCTCCTGCGCCCGGAAAGGCGCCTGCCCCTTCGCGCGCATGTATTCGTAGAACGGCGACGCACCC
>CAZXCO010000518.1:0-9893 GCA_964639095.1 uncultured Solibacteraceae bacterium | reverse complement strand
TGACGCCATCGATGTCGCTGAAGCGTTCGAATCGCGCGCAGGGGATACCAGCCTCATGCCAGCGGCGCAGATAATGCGAATGCCGGACGGAAAATGATTCGACGCTGTTGAGGACCCGCAGCCCGGCGGCCCGATAAAACGCCTCCGCCTTCCGTGCCCAGAAGACGAAATTATTCTCGTCGTGCCGGAAAGACCAGGAGAGTACGCCGGCGTAATGCCCGGCCGGCGGCAGCGGCAGCCAGGGACAGTGCAGAGTCCACTCAATGCCCGCGCGATCGAGTGCCTGGAGCAGCAGCCGTCCGGCCATATCCAGCTCGAATACCCGGCGGTATGGCGAAGCGCCGAGGATCAGCACCGCATGAGAGCGGCCAGTTCGTCGCGCAGCCATCGTCTCCGCGGCGGACCGTGTACTCATCTCGAAGAATTCCGCGATGCGCGGCCAGACAGGCGCGGGAATGTTGTGAGGCCGCGAGCGATGCCCGCTCATAATGGCCGGTCGTTCTGTCTGGCCGTCCCGCGCCGGGAGCCACTGACGCAGAGCAGCGGCAATATCGGGTTGGGCGCCGGGGCCAGTCGGATTCTCCAGCATCAGCCGGGCCGCCTCCCGGGCTTCATCGAAAGTGCCGACGCATTCGAACGGCTTGCGAGCACCGGTGACCAGATCCCGAACGGTCTCCCGGATGCGGCTCTCCTTCCATGGATCGCCATCGAAGATTTCGAAGATCGCAGTCCGGTCCAGAAAGGCCGAAAGCGTCAGGTAGATGAACGCGCACTTCGGGCAGTGCCGGCACCACCGGTCCCGCCGATGCCCCGCGTTGCAGCTTTTGAACACCTGGAAATACTGCGGAAAGCGTGCGAATGCCTGAGCCACCTGAAGTTCGTAAAAGGGCTGAAGAAGGCTGAACCAGGAGATCCGGGTCAGATTGCGCGCCAGATATGCGCGAAGCAGATTTTCGAACTCGAACGACTTGCCGTACTGGTGGTTGACGGAAAAGCCATTATGTTCGAGATTCCCGAAATTAGCCGAATACTCGTTCCCTGCCACAACGCAGGCAAAATTCTGAAGGTGCGCCACGAGCGTCCCGGTAAGCGCCACCATCGGCAGGAATGGCAGGTGGCCTCTGAATCTTTTCTGTGCCTTGAACTCCGCCCGGCCCAGACCAGCACGCACGTGCAGTCCTGGCGCGCCCGAAAGCGACTGGATACCCTCCATGGCGAGGCTTGGGCTCAGCGACAGCCAGGTAAACGGCTCGCCGGCATGATTCAAAGCCTCGGCAGCCACTACGCTGTCTTTGCCTCCGCCATTGCACAGCAGAATCCCTGTTCCCGTGCATTCTGCCGGCTGCGGATTCTGCGGTTTGTCGATGAGAAATTCGATCGGCTCGTCGAGCGGAATCCCGTTCACGTAGCGAAGTTCCGCCAGGCCGGCACGGAACCAGGTCTCGAAAAAAGCGGCGCTTTCCTCAAAAAAGTGCGGCGGCCGGACAATAATCCGATCGATTCGCTCGATGCGGAAGAACTCGCGCGCAATCGCAAGGCCCACATGCGCAATCAGCCGGTCGCGGACCATCGCGTCGCAGTTCTCGCTCTGAACCCGGGAAAGATTGCCGAGATCCACCTGCCGGTGATACTCGCGCCCGTTCCATTCGTAGGAATAAGTGATCAGAGGGTAACGGCAGGTGAAGCCTTTGTACTCGACCGTGTTCACAGCATCCCCTCAACGGCCAATGCGGGCTCTGACACACTCTGCTGCGCCACGCCGGACGCCTCGCGCTCCGCGACACGCTTATAGACCAGCCGGGCAACCGCTGCGCCGTACTGCAGATCCACCTCCCGCAGTCCAAGCCATCGGGCCCGCATGTCGCCCGCTGTGGCGCGCTCCCGGTTTCCTTCCCAGAACACGTATGTGCCGTCGCGCTTGATACTGTAGTCGAGCGTGAGAATGTCACAGCCCGCGGCCCGCGCGGCTGCGATCAAAAGCTCGGGACGGGGCTCGCCCTTTTGCCGGAACGCTTCATCCGCCCCTCGGGTACCCGCCCAGAGCGCGGCATCTTTGTAGTTGACGAACGGCGTCCGCGAGCGCATGAAATGCGCAGGAATCACTTCGTCTCCAACCACGTAAGCTCGCCACTTGCAGTAATAGTCGTCTACAGTTCTGGTCTCGACAAACTCAACCGCGAGATTGACCGGTTGCGGTCCGCGCATATCGGACGGCGTGGCAGCCTCCTGGGCGTGCTGTTTTCGGATAACTTCCCGCGCCTCTTCCGCACTTTTCACGAGATACATGCCGCCGCCCCGGTGTAACCCGTCCCGCCGCAGAATCAGCGGATAGGTGTCGAGCGTCAGGTCATCAAAATCCCGGAAACGCTGATAACGGGCGCAGGCAATTCCGTGCTGCCGCCAGACTTCGAGGTAGTAAGAATGCCGGCCTTCGGCGTTGCGGATGGTGTTGATCACCGGAAATCCCGCCTCCCGGCAGATCTTTTCGAAGCGCTTGCAGTGGAAAGTGAAGTTCAGATTGTGACGCCAGTAAATCGTGATCAGAGCGGCGTCAAACCGGCTCAGGTCAGGCAGCTTCTTCCAGGGATTGTAGAAATGCCACTCGATGTTGGCCTGGTCGAGTCCCCAGAGGAGCGTCCGGTTCTCCATGGGGATCTGAAAGCCTTCGAGGGTTCTGAAGCCGGTGACAACGAGCAGTCGAATGCGCTTCATGAGCGGGAGATTTCAGGTCCACGTCTTAAGTGACTTGCCTGTCGCCGAGCTTAATTCGTGTGTCGAATCCTATCATGAAAAGCAGGATTAATGCAATGTATGGATAAAATTCGAAAGATTTACAATCGCATGACTATCCAAATGTCAATCTATTCGTCACGCATTTCGTCCATTTTTTGACGCGACCTTGACTTCTTTCTTCAAAAGTTATCTACTGATTTTTTTGTTGGGCCTGTAGGAAGAAACACGCTGTAGTCCCAATTTGCAGAGGAGGCTCTTCGAATGGCCGGCAACGATCAGGAATCGGCTCCGCTGGACACAAAAAGCGACGGCGACATGGAAAGCAGCGACGACTTGTCCCAAACCGGCGAGTTGCCTGAAGCCGAAGCCGCGCCTGCGGAATCTGCCAGCGGATTGCCCGCTGCCGACGAGGCTCCGGCCAGCAGCGAAACGGATTCCCTCACCCCGCTGGTCGAGAACACACTGCTGCGTATCCGCGAAGCTCTTGAACAGAAGGATTTCCAGACCATCGCCGGTCTGATTGGCCTCGATTCCGTCTTCATCAACGGCCACCCGGAACCCACGGCCTCGATTGTCGCGAACCTTGGCACGCTCACGGAAAATCTTTGTGATTTCGAAGGCGTCCTGCTGCGTGTGCAAAAGAACGAGGTCGGCGCAGACCGCGGCCGTTTCAGTCTTCGTTTCCGCATCATGTGGAGTTCGTGCGACGACTGGGAAGAATACGATCTCTATCTCGACGCGCACGTGGGATACGCACGCACCGAAGAGGGCTGGAAGATTCAGTATTTGTCGCTCAGCCAGGCGCAGCCGCCGCAATCGGCCAGCCAGGCGCAGCCGCAATCGGCATCGACGCCCGCTCCCGCCGAGCCCGCGCCGGCGCCGCAGGCCGCAGCCCCATCGGCGCCAACGGCATCGCTCGCGGCGAAGCCGAAACCCGCAGCCCGCCTTACCCGTGATGCCGTTCGCCCGCGAATGAAGCGAAGCGCCGCGCCGTCTCGCCCCCTCCGCGCGCCACGCTCCGCACCGCCGGCTCCCGCGCCGTCGAAACCGGCCGAGCAGCCGCTCACAGACGAGTACTTCTCCCAGGCGGCCGCTCAGTACTTCGGCCAGGTCGGGGGCACCGAAAAGTCTCAAGGTGCTGAAGCCAGGCCGGTCGTGCTCAACTCGTCCGCAGGCGGCAAACACCACCTGCTCTACGTGCCTGTCGTGATGCACGAGGAACTGATCCGAAAGATTCTCAGCGGCGACTAGACGCCATCCTTTCAAGTCCCCGGCATGGGATACGACACCCTGATTCAGGGCGCCCACGTGGCGCGCAACATTCTGATGAGTCTTTCGGGCCGGCCCATCAGTATGAGCAACACCGCTTACGTCGTATCGAGTCTGAAGTCGCTCCAGTCGATCGCATCCGCCGCCGGCAAAGCTGCGGCTGAACTCGATCCTCCTCATCGCGAAGAGTGCCGGCGGTTTTCGCGTTTACTCGAAGAAACCGTCCGGCAACCCACCGCCCCGCAACTCGCCGGAATGCGCCATTACATCGAAAACGATCTGGCGCTTTATTCGAAGCTCCGGCAGATGCCCTACGATTTCGCGCCCTGCCCGCCCCATCCCTTCCGCGGCCGGACATACACGAGAATCCTCGTGATGATCGGGCCGGGAATTGGCATCGGAGATGAGGTCAGCTACACGGCTTTTTTCCGTGCGCTCGCCCGGCATTTCGACGTGCCGCCGGAAGACAGCGAGATATTCACTTTCTCCCCTGGCCTTTGGGAGACGCTGGTGCCCGAGTTCCCGGTTACCAGCCTTTCCGGACGCCCGCTGGCATTCTTCGAAAGGCTCAGGAAGTGTTTGACCACCACACCGCCCGGCCAGGTACTCATCGTATATGCCAGTTTCATGGGGCAGGAGATGCATCGCTGCCTCCTGCCGTACCGCGACTTACTGGACGTCATGGAAATCGGGCTCGCATCCGCGCAGGCGTGGTTGAAGTTGCGCGGGCACAAGCGTGGCGTCACATACCGCGGGCGCGATCAGAAAAGCCCCAATATGATCCGCGCGCTCGAAGAGTTGCTCGCCCACCTGCTTGGCCGCCGGGCGCGCATCGCCAGCCGATCCACGCACTCTTACTGCGCACCGGCTGCCAAAGCATTCCGCCTCTTCGTCAACCCTTTCACCTCCAAATTCAGTCCCTTGACCCCTCAACACTGGGCGCAATTCATCAATGAGGTGCGCTCCGCCCTGCCGCGGCAAACTCGCTTGATTTGCCGCGTGAACCCGGGGCTGTCGCCGTCATGCCACGAGTATTCACGTGAAATCGTGCGCCTCACGCGAAAAATTGTCCCGGCCGGTATCACCGTCAGCGTGCTGGGCGAATCGAGCGGCATGCGGATCGACACCGAGAACGGCATCGCGGCCATGCACCGCGCGGTCTCCCGGGCCGATTTCGTGCTCGCCATCGACACCTACACAGCTCATCTGGCGGCGTATTCGAACACGGTCTCGCTGGCTCTCTGCCTGAACCGTAACCCTGAATTCTGGCAACCGGCCGTGCATACATTTTGGGTGGACATCCACGTGGGCAACAGAACCGTGGCGACGCTGATCCGCGCCATCGTCAGACTCGTGACGCGGCGATTGACGGGCGACGCGGCAATGGAGCGTTGGGCTGACGAGTGCCGTGAACTGGTCCGCCTCGGACATCCGCTCGAACTGACGAGCCCCGGCGGTAACGGTTCAGCCATACGGCTCCGGCATTGGGCGTCCCAGGCGCACAACGTCTGGGATTTGCTTCCGAAACCGCTCGCCCACATTCTCGACGCGGTGGACGCAGACCATTCCTGGTTGCGCGTAGCCTCAAGCCTTCGCGACGTGAACGCCGACTCGACGCACATCGCCCTCGCAAAGCTCGCTGAGTCTTCTTTCTTCCGGCTGGCATGCCTGGCGGCCGGTGAGGGTTCCACGCGGAAAGCAGCCGCCGCGTGATGTCAATCCGGAAAATCGGCGGTGCGGGCCACGCCCGCTTCCGCTCTGCGCATAATCAGCTCGGCCAGCGCAGATCCGACAGCCTGGCGCTGTGCAAGGCAATCGGCCGCCGAACGTCCGGTAGCCTCTCGAAATTTTGCGGATTTGAATCCGCTCCCTGTTCCCGCCATGCGAAAGCTCCGGTTTGCTTCCCAGAACACGAAGCTGCCGTCCGGCGCCGGCGAGTAATCGATCGCCAGGATGTCGCACCCGAGTGCCCTGGCTGCACGCGCCACCAGATCCGCTTGTTCCTCGCCGTTCGCCAGGAACTTCTGGTCCTCGGCAATCGAAAGAGCGTTCGACTCCGCGCTGCTCAGCTTGACCTTCCAGGTTCGCGAGATCATATGCTGTCGCGGCAATATACGGTCGCCGATCGCGATGCAGCGGCGTTTCCGGAAAAAGCCGTCGGGGAATTGCGTATTGACATACTCGATCGCCAGATTCAATCTGCCCCGGCTGGAGTTCTCGCGCTCGCGCATAATGCTCTCCGCTTCCGCTCTGTCGTGGACAAGAAAACTGTCGAGCGACGAATGCGCCCCTCCATCAACACGCA
Organism: uncultured Solibacteraceae bacterium; assembly: GCA_964639095.1. Taxonomy (GTDB): domain Bacteria; phylum Acidobacteriota; class Terriglobia; order Bryobacterales; family Bryobacteraceae; genus BOG-234. The sequence goes on along the minus strand of CAZXCO010000518.1, from coordinate 3,586 downwards.
GGATCATCGGGTAACGCAGCAGAATCTCATCCAGCGTCGTGAACGGCTGCGACAGCGCACACGGAATGTCGTGCACGAGCCAGCGGTCGAGGCAATAGGAATGGCAAATGCGCCGCAGCCTGCGCGCGCTGTTGACCACCGGAATGCCCGCGCGATTGCACTCTCCTTCGATTTCGATCGCCTTCACACGCAGCGCACGGCTGTTGCCCTCGATGTGGTGGCACCACGTCAGCACAATGTCGATCCCGCGGAGATCCGGCGTGTCCCACAGCGGATGATGAATTCTCCAGCGGATCGGCTGCGTTTCGAGACCTGTCTCGAGTGCCCGGTTCAGAGAGCCGCGGCGGAAGATCGAATGAGAGTCCAGGTTGGAAAGAATAAGGAGGTTCACCGGCATCGGTCAGGCAGGCGCCCATCGTAGCAGATCCCACCACTCCAGCGCCGCAACAATACACCGGGAGATTCCATGAGCCAAAGCTTGCACAAAGGAATGAACGTCCTGGGGCTCTGCTCCACGGGCCACGGCGCTGCCGTTGCACTGATCTCGCAAAAGCACGGCGTACGTGCGATGACGCTGGACCGCTTTACTGGCCATAAACACTCGCTGCTTTTCACTCGCCGTGAACTGGCCGACATCACCTCCGGAGCCAGTCCGATCGACAAGAGCATCTTCGATGCGCTCGAATACTCTTACCGGGGATTTCCGCGGTCCTACACGGTCGAAGATACATTCGTTCCTTTCGTCCAGGCACTGTTCCATGGCCTCCCGCTCGATCTCCCGGATATCGATCTGATCGTCACGAGTAACTCCCACTTCGCTTTCAACTCGGGACGATCGACGCTTCGCTTTTTCCGCGGCCTGTTTCCCAACGCCCAGGTGGTTCGCAATCTGGAGCACCATACCGTTCACCAGTGGCAGGCCTACCTCCCCAGCGGCTTCTCGAAGGCCGCGATTCTCACGCTGGACGAAAGCGGTGAAGGTCTGGCCCGTCTCCGCGGCCGCAAGATCGCAATGACGATGGCGATTGCCCGCGGCGCCGAACTGCAGGTCATCAAGGAGTTCCTGCATCCCGATTCCAGTCCGGGGCTCGTTTACGCGGAAGTCTGCCGCCATCTCGGTTACCGTTCCGGCGAGGAAGGCAAGTTGATGGGACTTGCGCCTTACGGGAATGACAGCGTCTACCGGAAACTTCGCCCTGAGCTCAAACTACTGGACGACGGCGGCTTCCGGTTCCTGGACTCGGACGATCTCTGCTCGCGACTCCACCGCATCCGTCCCAAGCGGCAGCGCCGCGAGACCATCGAACCTGTCCATGCCGACATCGCCTTCGCGGCCCAGCAGATTCTCGAAGATATTCTGATTCACGCGATGAAAACGCTCGCAGGGATCGTGCCCGCCGATGTAACCGACGTCTGCGTCTCCGGCGGTGTCGGCCTGAACAGTTGCGCGAACGAAAAAATGTTCCGCGCATCGCGTTTCAACGATATCTACATCAGCCCGAATCCTGGCGACGATGGCCACGCTCTTGCCTGCGCACTCTATGGGGCTCGTGTGCTCGCACAACATTCATCGCCTTTCAACATTCCCACCGACTACCTGGGGCCCGTCTATTCGGACGACGAAATTCATTCCGCCGTCATGGAGCCCTCACTGGAATTGCGCTCGGCCGACCCGGACAGCATCGCAGCATTGCTCGCCTCGGGGCGAATCGTGGCGTTGTTTCAGGGAGGCTCGGAATACGGCCCCCGAGCGCTGGGAAATCGAAGCATTCTCGCCGACCCGCGCGATCCGGAGATGACTAATATCGTCAACGAGCGCGTCAAACACAGGGAACTGTTCCGCCCATACGCACCCGTGGTGCTCGAAGAAAAAGTCCATCACTGGTTCGACCATTCCGGACCGAATCCGTTCATGCTTCGGGTGGTGCCGGTTCTTCCGTCAAAACAGGCGCAGGTGGGAGCCATTACTCATATCGACGGCAGCGCCCGTGTGCAAACGGTGCGCCGTGGGAGCAACCCGCTGCTCTATGCGATCATCGAGGCGTTCGAGCGCAGAACAGGCGTCCCGGTGCTGCTCAACACCTCGTTTAATGTGGCGGGAAAGCCGATCGTCGAAACCCCCGAAGACGCCATCGATTGTTTCCGCTCGACCGACATCGACGTCCTGATTGCGGGCAGGGTGATGGCGGTGAAACCGGCAGCTCTCGATGCGGCGCGTCCGCTCCGCCACACTCTCACGCCCCAGATGCAGCGCGCCCGGACCGTCTACCAGGCTTTGCGCGAACATGCGCAATCCGCCAATTTGCAGGCACTGGCAACACAAGGTGCGGCTTGAGCGCTCAGCCCATTCCGATCTACTGCCTGAATCTGCCGCGCAGCGTTGACCGGCGGGCGGCAATGGAAGCCGAATTCCGGCGCGTCGGCTGGCACGCGACGTTCGTGCAGGCCATCGATGGCTCGCGAACGATCGATCTCAACAGGCTGCTGGCGGAAGGCGTGTTGTCCCCCAACAACTGGAGTTTAAGTCAACCGCTTTGCCAGTCCGAGGTCGGTTGCTATCTGACACATGAACGCGTTTGGGAGCACATTGTCCAGACAGGCCGCCGCTATGCCATCATCTGCGAAGACGATGTTCTCGTGCGCGACCCTCCTGTCGATCTTGAGCATCTTGCCCGGAAACTCCCACCCCGCTGCGATCTCTTCTACTTGTATTACATGAACGACACGGCCGGGCTGACTGCCCCCGCATTCGATCTCCATGGCGACCCGCAGATCGCGAAAGTCGGATCTTACGGCGTCTATAAAGCCTGGTCCTGCGGCGGCACGCAGTGCTATCTCATCACAGCGAAGGGCGCGAGAAAGGCTCTTGGACGATCCAGGCCGATCCGGTTCCCCATAGACGGCTATCTCGCCAGAATGTCCGCGACCGGGCGAATGTCGACCTTCGCCATCCACCCGCGGGCTGTGAAGGACGCTGGTCTCTATTCCACGATCGGATGACCCCGGTGCCGCGGATTTCCAGCCATCATCTCGTGCCGTCAAGCCTGCGGCCGCTGTGCGGAGCACACAACAGGCAATACGGAGAGGCCCTGCTCACCTTTCGCCGCGCCGTCCAGCGCGAATTCGTCGCCGAGATCGACAGGATGTGCCGGACCTTCGTTCAGGGTCCGCTGGCTCCGCAGGCCCAACCCGTGCTCGCCGCATTACGTGAGTACACGTCCTGGCTCGGTTGGTGTGTCTGGTGTTCCAGTCAACTGGCGCTTCCGCTTGGGCTCATTCAGACCAGCGACGTGAAGCGCGTTGCGGCGTCGCTGCTCGTTTACTGCGGCCCCCGGCTGATCGATGACGCAGTCGATGATCACCGCACGTATAAAGGACACCAGCCGACGCTGCTCGGTCGCCTTGTCGACGACTTTCCCGATGTTCCAGCCTCCTCCGTACGCTGTCAGGCGGCATTGATCGGCTCGTGGCTCATTCTTTACGGGCTGCAGCGGCTCGAGCGGCACGGCAGTCCGGGCGCCGCACAACGCACCATGCGCCTCTGCGAGCTTGTAGCGCCCGGAGCCATCGTGGAAACGCTGCACGC
>CAZXCO010000517.1:0-6241 GCA_964639095.1 uncultured Solibacteraceae bacterium | reverse complement strand
GCTTCCGCAACGAGAGAATCAAGACATCCGGAGCCGAGATCAACACTGTGATCGGGGGCTCAGGCCCGCCGGTGCTGATGTTTCACGGCGCGCCGCAATCGCTCATCACCTGGCGGCTGATCGCTCCCGATCTGGCCAAAGAGTACACGCTCGTGATGTGCGATCTGCGCGGCTACGGCGACTCCAGCCGCCCGCCCGGCGGCGAAGACCACTCCGACTATTCGAAGCGCCCCATGGCCCTCGACGGCGTTGAGGTCATGAAACATCTTGGCTATGACCGGTTCCTCATGGTGGGCCACGATCGCGGAGGCCGGGTCGGACGCCGCATGGCGCTCGACCATCCCGACAAGGTGATCAAGCTGGCGGTTCTGGACATCGTTCCGGCGCACTATCTTTACAGCCATGTCACGATCGATTTCGTTCAGGCCTATTTCCACTGGTTCAATTATTTGCGCCGGGCGCCCGGTCCGGAAGACGAGCTCAAGAAGGCGGCCGACGCGCGGCTGGCAAGGGCGAAAGATGAAATCCAGCGGGAATATCTGCGCAACAATGCCGATCCCGCGTCCATTCACGCCATGTGCGAGGATTACCGGGCCTCGGCGTCGATCGATCTGAAGCTCGACGAAGCCGATATCAAAGCGGGCAAGAAGATCAAATGTCCGCTTCTCGTCCTGTGGGCTGCGAAAGGCTCGATGGGCAAGCTGTACGACGTGCTGGATATCTGGAAATCGGAAGGCAAACACGTTTCCGGCATGGGGTTGCCGGGGAATCACTCGCTGCAGGAAAGCGCTCCCAAAGAGACGCTGGCTGCGCTGCAGAAATTCCTGCGGGGCTAACGGACTTCGCTCATCAGCGCCGCGAGATTCCCCTCGGAATCGTGGAAAAATGCCATCCAGAGGTCGTGATCGGGCATCTTGACCACCATCCGCGGCGCCGCCTCGAAGATCACGCCGCGCTTCTTGAGGACATCCACCGTCCGCTGGATGTCCTTCACGGTGTAATACACAATCGAGCTGTAAGTGGCCGTACCGTGGGCTGCCGAGCCCAGCATCACACGCAAGCCGCCGCAGTCAAAGAACGCCATGTCCGCGGTTTCGAACAACAGTCTCAGGCCGAGTGCGTCGCGGTAGAACCGGATCGCTCGCGATAGTTCCTTCACTGTGATCGCAACCTGCCCGACGGAACACAGTTCCGGCGCCTCCTGTGGGCTCATGCGGGCGAGTATATCGCTTTTCGCGACTCAGCCGCCATTTAACGAACGGGTAAATTCTCCTGCAACAGAATGCCGGCGTCATGAACGCCGGCCGCGCGGTATGCGAGCAGTAATGCGCCGACCGCGGGACCGTGCCGCGGCGGGCCGCAGACGGCGTTTTCATCGAGGCTGACCAGCGACCGGAAGCGATCCAGAAGTATGGCGCTTTCGAAAACACCGCCGGTCCACGCAATCCGCACCGATTCTTCGTCGGACCAGAGCTGCCGGCGGACGGAAGCGGCCAGCAGCGCGAGTTCCCGAGCCGCATTGTGCAGGATGGCGGCAGCGGCCGGATCGCCATCTTCGGCAATCCGGTTCACCACGGGAGCCAGGCTCGCGATGCGGCGCCGCGGCCACGCCTCGGTATAGAAAGCATGCAGCAGTTCATTGGCGTCCGCCGCCGACGCTGCTTCGAGCAGGGCCGGCGTCAGGGCGGTGCGCCCACCCCAGCCTTCGTGCTCACGCAGGATCACTCGCAGGGCCTGTCGCACGAGGTCGAACGCACCGCCTTCGTCGCCAAAGAGATAACCCCAGCCACCAGCCCGCGCGGTCTCGCCGCGCGCGTTCTGTCCGAAGGCGATCGATCCGGTGCCGGCGATGATCACGATGCCCGGCTCGCCCGCGAGAGCACCGGCGAGCCCGACCATCGCGTCGTGCGTCACGATGGTGTGTTCGGATTCGATCAGTTCGTGCAGCAGTGCGGTCTTGTCGGCCGGCCCGCCGCTCATTCCGAGGCAGGCGGCTTTAAAGCTCCATCGCGAGCCGCTGCCCGCGAGACCGGCGCGAGCGGCCGCCTGCGACAGGCATTCGCGCATCACCGCGAGAAACTTTGCCCTCGCTTCGCCGGCGGCGACGTGGTTGCATGGACCGCCGCTGGCCCATCCCACGATCCGGCCCCGGTCGTCGCCGATCACAGCCGTCGTGCTCGACTGGCCCCCGTCCACGCCCAGGAAAAAAGCGCTCATCGGGTCCTGCACAGGGCGCCGACTACCATTGCACGCCTCGTTTCCGGAGTTCCGCCTCGATCTGCGCCGCCGACTCGAACTGCACGGCATCGATGCCCTGCGCGAGCGCGCCCTCGACAAATGCCGGTACGTCGTCTGTAAAGAAGCATTCTTCCGGAAGACAGCGGGCTTCTTCGATCGCCCGCTGGTAGATCAAAGGCAGCGGCTTCATGGCGCCCACTTCATACGACAGCACATACGAGTGAAAATGGCGCAGCAGCGGGTAATTGGTCCGGATCATTTCGTAATGGATCGGGTTCGTATTCGACAGGAGCAGCAGCCGGTAGTTTCGCGCGATACCCTCCAGCATGGTTTCCGGGATGAGGGTTTCCGGCAGGAAAATCGAACTCCAGATCTCGCAGAAATTCTCGTAGGTCGTGTTGAGGTTCAGGTGGGCCGAGAGCCGGTCCACGAAAGCCCGGGGCTCGATTGCGCCCGATTCCAGAAGGGCGACAAGGCCGGTGGGCGCGATACGGCCGGGGACCTCCGCCGCCGGAATCCCGCAAAGGGCTTCGATTTGCGTATAGCCGCGGTTGAAGTCAAACGGAACGATGACGCGCCCGAGGTCGAAGATCACGGTCTTGATTGCCATGCCTGAATTTCAATTCTGGCATCGCGGGTTTCACGCGGTGAATTTAATATGAGGAAAGGCATGGCGGCCCTTCCAAAGACCGATGTCTTCGTCGTCGGCGGCGGCCCGGTTGGCCTCGCGGCCGCCATCGCGGCGCGGGCGAAGGGTCTCACCGTGACGGTCGCCGACGCGCTCGAGCCCCCCATCGACAAGGCCTGCGGAGAAGGCATGATGCCGGAGGGAGTGGCGGCCGCGGCGCGCCTCGGATTGCATTTGAGCGCCACGGAATCGTTCGCCTTTCGCGGCATCCAGTTTTACGGCGAAGGCGTTTCGGTGGAGGTCGATTTCTCCAACGGCCCCGGACGCGGCGTGCGACGCACCACTCTGCATCACGCGCTGGTCGAACTGGCCGTGCGCCGCGGCGTCGACCTTCGCTGGGGCTGCTCCATCGGCGGTCTCGAAGGTATCGATGCGCGGTGGATTATCGGCGCGGATGGAATGAGTTCGCGCGTCCGGAAGTGGGCGGGCCTGGACCGTTTCCGGCGAGACACACGGCGGTATGGATTCCGCCGCCATTTTCAGCGCGCTCCCTGGAGCGAATACGTCGAGATTTACTGGGGAGATGGCTGCCAGATCTATGTCACCCCGGTGGCTGCCGATGAAGTGGGGCTTGCGCTGATCTCCCGCGATCCGAAGCTGCGCGTGCTCGATGCTCTGCGCCGGTTTCCCGCGCTCGCCGCGAGACTCGAAGGTGCAGAGGAGAGTTCCACGGAGCGGGGCGCGCTCACGTGCGCCCGGCGGCTGTACTCCGTGACACGGCGTATCGGAGAACAAACTCTGGCTCTGATCGGGGATGCTTCCGGCTCGGTCGATGCGATTACGGGCGACGGACTCTCCCTTGGTTTCCGTCAGTCGCTGGCCCTTGCGGAGGCCATGGAGCGAAACGATCCCGCGCTTTACGAACGAGCCCATCGGCGGCTCGCCCGGCGGCCGCGATTCATGGCCGGCTTCATCCTCACCATCGACCGCTGGCCAGGACTTCGCCGGCGCGTACTGCCCGTGCTGGCGTCGCGCCCGGAACTCTTCGCCGGCATTCTCGCGATGCACGCCGGGACGGCCCGCAGTGCGGAATTCGCCGCCGTCTGTATGAACCTCGGCTGGAGAATTCTGACGATTTGAACCCGCGATAAATGTTAGCTTGAACTCATGCCCGAAAAAGCAATCATCGAATTCTGGCGCGATCTTCAGCCCATCTCGACCGTGTTCCGGCCGGATGCTCTGCCGGAAACGTATATACAAAATGCGCCCACCGACGACATGCGCTTCTATGTGCCGTTCAATGAAACGATCTATTCGCGGCCGCTCTGGATCTCTCCCTCCCAGAACCGCTGGTGCGACATCCTGCTGGCGAAGAGCGCCGGTCTGGTGAACCGGCACTACCATCCGCACGAGGTCTTCGCTTACACGATTTCCGGCAAGTGGGGTTATCTCGAACACGATTGGACCGCGACCGCCGGTGATTTCATCTACGAGACGCCGGGCGAGGCGCACACGCTGGTCGCTTACGAGCATAAAGACCCCATGAAGGTGTTCTTCGTCGTCAAGGGACCGCTGGTCTGGCTGGACGAGAAGGGCGAATCGAGCGGGCATTTCGACGTTCACGATTACATCGCGCTGTGCCGCGACCACTATGAAAAGGTCGGCCTCGGCGCGGATTACGTCAAGACGCTTTTTCGCTGATTCGCGGGGAATGTCTGCCGTCCGGATAGCGCCAGCCAACGAGGCGGATACCCCCGCGATCCTCGAAATGATCCGCGGGCTGGCGGAATACGAAAAGCTCTCGCATGTGGTCCGCGCCACGGAGGAAGAGCTGCGCCGCACGTTGTTTAGCACGCACCCTGCGGCGGAGGTACTGCTGGCGTGGCAGGGCGCGGAGCCGGTCGGCTTTGCGCTGTTTTTCCCCAACTACTCCACGTTTCTGGCGCAGCCGGGCATCTGGCTGGAAGATCTCTTCGTGAAGCCCCACGCGCGCGGGCAGGGGACGGGCCTCGCGCTGTTCACGGAGCTGGCAAGGATCGCTGTGGAACGCGGCTGCGGCAGAGTGGAGTGGGCGGTCCTCGACTGGAACGGGCCTGCCATCGGGTTCTACAGGCAGCTCGGAGCCGTCGCCATGGAAGACTGGACCACCTACAGGCTCACGAGCGAACCTCTTTTGCGTCTGGCGAGCGCCCGCTGAGCCACGATGATATGCGGCGAACCGCGCTGTAAGCGGCCCACGCGACGAGGTTGATCAGGTCCCGATCGCGCGGCTGCGAAGCACGGAAGCGCGCGACGGCCGTTTCATCGACCTGATGCGGAGCGAGTGCCGCAAGCAGCGCCAGGCGGGCGGCCGGGCGGAGGTTCTCTTCCAGCCGGGTCACAGCGGTTTCGAGCCAGGCGCGGCTCATTCCCGGATCTTCGCCCCGCCAGGAGTCCAGAAATTCACAGACGCGCTCGCGCACGCGCGGATCCACGCTCTCGCTGCCCGCCGCTTCCGCCGCGCTGGCGAAGCGCTTCACGGCGCCCGCGATCGTGCCGTCAGCCCGCGCCCATTCGAATTCACCCGGCAGTTCCGTGGCCGGCTCTTCCGTCAGGAAAACGCCCGGGGCCGTCCGTCCGCGGCACAGGTTGGGCCGCATGATCCTCCCGGAGATTCGCGCCATCGGATGCCGGATCCAGGCTACGCCGCTCAACGGGAGAGGATCGAGAAATATGTTGACCACCCGATTCAGATAGTGAAAACAGAGCGCCGTCCCGATGATCTGAGGCGCCGCGTCCGGCGTGAAGGGCGGGTTGAGCAGCACCGCGGCTCCCGGGTTTCTCGTAGCGGCCGCCCAGGCGGCAATGGCGCGCGCGCCGCCGTCTGGAATCTCCCGTTCCTCGAGGACCGCTTCAGCCCAATCGTGCGCGCCCAAGCTGTGCAGCATGGAGGCGTGAATGGTGAAGCAATAGCGGCAGGCATTCAAGCGCGACACCACGCCGGCAATCACGTCACCCATGACCCGCTCGACTCGCCCGGCCGCGAGGCATTCGCGGCACAGGCTCCAGACCCCGGCCAGCAACTCGGGATTTGGCAGGTGGACGGTCAGCGGCGGTCCGGCCACGAACTCCGCTTCCATTTGTTCCATCACCCGGCGCGCGAGTCCGGTTGTGCCGCCGTAATCGATCGATTTCAGGTACGAGATCTGGCGGGGCGCGACTTCGTAATAGAGAAGTCTGTCGAGAAAGCGCACCGGGTCAGCGCCGCGTCTCGATCATGCGCCACTCTCGCTCGCCGAAGCGGCCGGAAATCCGCAGTCCCGCCGCCTCGAGGGCATGCGACACGCGCTCGACATCCGCCTCTTCGAATCCGCTCAGGATGGCGATGCCGGAGGG
>CAZXCO010000516.1:0-1615 GCA_964639095.1 uncultured Solibacteraceae bacterium | reverse complement strand
ATTCGCGGATCGCCCCTCACGCCGGTGAAATCCCTTGCGACACTCAGAAAGAGCACCGAATGCGTCCCTGCATTGATAAATGTGGGGACGGTCAGGTAGTCGTTGAAGCGCACCGCACGATGAAATCCCGGGGCGGGAGCGCCTTTCCGGTCAACCGGTTCCTCCGGCGGCTCCGCAGCGCCGTCCGGTCGGGGTTCGAGCGAAATAAGCAACTGACGGAAATCGATGCTGACAAGAAATCGCTGGAAGACATCCGCGCCAATCAGTCCGTCATAATCCGGAGACCCTGCCGACTGGAAGACGGTGATCGGATAGTCGGCGAATGTCACATCACCCGCGCGGACCTCGGACGCGAGGTACGCAACGGCGGCCCCAGCCTTCCCGTCCCCGATGCCTTTTGCCTCCCCGGCCTCGCCGCTGATCACCTGCAGGCCGGCTTTTTTGCCAGCCCCGGCGACAAACTGATCCCCGATGCACCCGTATCCAGCAACAACCGGACGTTCTGCTTTCCGTTCAACCGAACGCTCACCCCGACGCCCCGGGACCTCCCGCGGGCATTCATTATCCGGAAGAGCTTCACCCGGCTGGTCTCGTAAGAACTTGTCAGCCGTCTCAGCTTGCGATCGCCGATCGCCTGATCGTTCGCGATATGAACCCGCAGTCTTTGAGCTTCCTCACTCGACGGATCGTAGACCGCCAAAGCCGCCTCGAGCGCCTGAATGTGTGCAGCGGACTTCAAGGTGTTCGCCCAGGCGGTCATCAATACGGATCCCCCGGGGCCTGGCGGTAGGCCTTCAGTTCGAGATCCCTGGCGCTCTTAAACATCGAGACTGCGGAATAGACCGATGCGAGGCCCGCCAGCGCTCCCGGATAATTTGGATTGATGCGGAGTGCCGCACGGAAGTCTCCTTCCGCCGTGGACAGATCGCCGCGCCGGTACATTGCCATGCCTGCCGCTGTCTGCGCGCCAGGGGAACCAGGCGAGGCCCGAAGCGCTTCGTCAGCGGCTTTGTAGGCGTCGTGCGAATGATGTGCCCGGAGTTCCGCCCGGACAAGACCATACCAGGCATCCCCGTCGGAGGGTTGCGCTGCGAGCAGCATGCGATAGAGCGCGGCCGCGTTTTCATAACGCGCGGCGAAAAGCTCCCGCTGCGCATTGACGAGGGCGGCAGGTTCACCCTCCCCGGCAGCATGAACCGGCAGTGAAAGTACCAGACCGCTGGCGGCGATCGCCGCGCAGATTCCAAAAATGAGTTTCAATCCAATACAGTCTCGGGCATGCATCGGAGAAAATGCAATATTTTTTACAAATCAGGTCAGGGGGTACGCCTATACTGTGTGAATTATGCGTATTCCAGGCCTGGCTGTTGCCTTGATCGTGGCCGTGAACGGCTTCGCCGCAACCGGCGCGAGCTCGGTGTGGAATGACCTGAGCGCCAGACGCGAACGCCTGCCCGGTCTGCACCAGGAATTTGAGCTTTCGTCGACGGCCAGAACGTTGACGAACAGTCAGTCCTCGGTCCGGCAGCTTGTACTCGATGAATCGTCGGGAAAGTGGCGGGAAAACTCAATCGCCGGCTCCGGGAGCCGCATTCGGATCTTTGACGGCAAGGAC
>CAZXCO010000515.1:0-2537 GCA_964639095.1 uncultured Solibacteraceae bacterium | reverse complement strand
TGAGGTGTCCGCCGTCGCCGGCCAGTCGAATGGTGACGCGGCAGCCTTCGGCGTACTTGCTGGCGTTGCGCAGCGCCTCCTGGGTAATCCGATAGAAAGAGCTTGCAATCTCCGGCGGGACGCGTGCCGGAACGCCGGAGGCGGTGAACCTGACCCGGATACCGGAACGTGCGGCGAAATCGCGACTGTAATCGCGAAGGGCGACGGCCAGCCCGAGGTGGTCAAGTGTTGAAGGATGCAGCGCATAGGCGATTTTGTGGAGGTCGTCAGAAAGTCTGCCGGCATTCTTCGAAATCTGCCGCAGACGATCTTTCCCGCGAAGGAGATCCGAAGGAAGGTCGCGCTCGAGCGTTTCGATGTCGAACTGGAGTTTCGCCACACTCTGGCTCACGTCGTCGTGCAGTTCGCGGGAGACACGGCGGCGCTCTTCTTCCTGGGCGTGGAGAAGGCTGCCGGTGAGCGCGCGCAATTCTTCGCGATTGCGGCGCAGAGCCGCTTCCGTCTCCTGCACGCTTCGCTGCAGGCGTTCCTGCTCCTTCAGCATGATCTCTTCGGCCCGCCGCTGGGCCGTGATGTCCGTTGCCGCAAGGAGTATTTCGCGCGCGGCAGAGGCTGCCTGGCCGCAGGCGGCATCTTCCCGCAGCAGGAGCCGGGCATTCATCATCAGGATTCTTTCCGCTGAAGCCGTCGAACCGCCCGTGCCCCGCTGCACCAGTTCCAGCTCCTCGGAGATCGATTCGCCGCGGGAAAGCCGGTCAAGCGCCATCCCCAGGTGCGGTGCGTTCCACCGGCCGCCATCGACGGCATCCAGGCGCCGGTTTTCGATCTCGGAGAATCGCAGGCCATGCATCGCCAGAAAGGCCCGGTTCGCCCCACGCACGCGCAGGTCGCGCTTCAGAACCAGCAAAGGAGTCTGTACGGAATCGATGAGCGATTCGGCAAACTCGCGGGCGGCGGATGCGGCGTGGCAGGCGCGCCGCATCCGGTCGATATCGATCATCGCGAGAACCACGCCGGAGATCCGATCATCGGTGCTGCGGCAGGGCGTGATGCGGAGCAGATGCCAGCGGCCGTCGCGATCGGGAACCTCGATCTCTTCCACAGCCAGCGTATCCACGACTCTGCGGGCCAGAGTTTCGATCTGCGCCTCGCCGATTCGTATCCGGATCTGGCGGATGGGGCGGCCGACATCGGTCTGGCGGATATTGAAGAGCCGGCCGGCAGCGGGCGTGACGCGGCGGACCCGCAGCTCGGTATCGAGCATGAGAATGGGAATTGTGGTGCTGCTGAGGAGGGTGGTCAGGTCGCCGTTCAGCTCCATCAGTTCGCAATTGTGACGCTGGAGTTCCTCGTTGACTTTGTGCAGCCTCTCATTGGTCGACCGCAGATCCCCTCTGGAAGTCTCGAGATCCTCGCACAGTTTCCGCAATTCCTCGTTGCGGAGGCGGATTTCCCTGTTGGCCGGAGCCGGCTCCCGATTGACGCTGTCGTGGTCGATGCAGATGGCCCCTGAGTCCCGATTGAGGATCGACTCCTGAGGGGGCGTCGCCGGCGTCTGCTCGTTGGGAATGAATACGACGAGCCAGCCATGCTCGCCCGCGGCCGTGATATGGCGGAGTTCGATTCGCATGTCTCCGGCCCTGCCATCTTCCCCGTGATGGAAGATGAGCGAGGAAACCTCCGGCTCTCCGCCTTTTGCCTGATCGAGAAGTTTACTCAATTCACCGGAAATCCCCCGGGGCGCCGTGCACGGAAGGCTCAACGGGGAGCCTGCCTGAGGCAGGGGCAGATAGCGACCGGCATTCCCCCCGGAGTTCACGAGTTCGAAATTCTCGTTCAACACGATCCAGGCCGGGCCGAACTCGGAAAGAACGATACGCTCGGCGGACTTTTCCAGATTCCGCACGCTCGATTTTTCGCTTTCCGGTGCTCGCACTATTTCCTCGTTCGCCATTCTCCGGCGTTGTTCTGGCGGCGGAAGAAGGCAACCGGAGAAAGCGGGAAGTTCAGTCCGGCGCAGCCGGGGGCAATCAGGAATTCAGGAACTTCGGACATGAGTAGAAACGAAAAAAAGCGGCAGGTGCGCTTCAGCTCTTACGGCGCAAATTTCATGATGATGCGGAGAGCGATGCGAGTCAATCTGTCAAACGGCAATAAACACGCGTGACCCTTTGTGGCCTTCGGCGTATCAGATACGAACGGAGCGTCGGCACAATTAGCAAAACCTTCATTGTTGCTTTGGTTGCGGGCCTTTGGGGGGGGCTCGGTTCCAAATACCTGGTTCCTGTGCCTGTTTTCGCCCAAAATCAAGCGCCGGTGGCAAGGGAAGTGCGGGCGGAGAGGTTCGTCCTGCTTGAACCGTCAGGACAGCCGGCGGGCACATTCCGCGTGGAAACGGCGCGAGGCGTAAATCCGGCGCTTCGAAGACCCGGAGGACGGAACACGGCTCCGACTCCCGGGCAAACGCGCATCGTGCTGCGCAACTCCGAGGGGCGGGAAATCTGGAGCGCAGGCGGCAATGGACTGATCCCGCTGAG
>CAZXCO010000514.1:0-1988 GCA_964639095.1 uncultured Solibacteraceae bacterium | reverse complement strand
TGGCCGAGAAGATGAACCCGATCTGCGGCACGGACATATGCAACTGGCGGGAGAAATAGGCAGTGAAAAAGGGGAGGAACGCGCCGATGCCCAGATTCCACACGCTGAATGCAATCAGATAACGCCTGATAAACGCATTCCGGGGAAAAATCCTGACTGAAGAATCCGCCCTGCGGGGCAGTGGCAGGCGGATCAGGAGGAGAGGCGAGAACAATGCCGTTCCCCCTCCGATGAGCAGCGCGATCCGTCGCGCCGGCAAGTCGCTGGCGGCGAGGCCGGCCTTCCGGATCCAGGAAGTCATCGACCCTGCCACCGCGCCCATCAGCACTCCGAGGCCGATGCCCCAGCCGGACCAGACGCTGTATCCGAGCGGGCGGTTCCGCTCCTCCGTCAAAGCGGCAACGACGGGCACAAGCGAGACTGCCCATACCGACGAAATCACGCCAGCGAGGAAGGCCGTTCCGATCAGCCATGGACGGCCAGGAGCAGCGGTCCGCAGGATACACAAAACGGCCACGCCGGCAGACCCGAGGATGAGGGTTCTTTTCAGGCCCAGCTTGCGGCAAATGCCTGCGGCCGGCAGGCAGCCGACGATACCGCCCGCGCTCATCGAGCTGCTGACCCAGCCCAGAAGATCCTCGCGGTACCCCAGGTCCAGCAGGTAAAGATTGTAGAGAAGAACAAAAATATAGAGGCCGATATCGTAGAGGTTCTCAGCGACCAGAAATGTCCAGAAGTACTTTCGAAAGCCGGCGAGCTTCGGCTCCGCGCTCTCAACGGACGCCGTTTCGGAGAACACTAGAATTCGAACCGGAGCGCAAACTGCACCCGGCGGGGATCTCCCGCTCCGAAGATTTTGCCGAAAAGACCGGTGAAATCGGGATAGGGCAGGGGAATGCCGAAATTGGGGTGATTGAACGAGTTGAAGACCTCGCCCCGAAGGTTGACGGTCGCGCGCTCGCCCGCCGGGAAACGGCGTTCGAGTGACAGATCGACCACTTCATTGCCCGGGCCGGGAATAATGTCGCGTCCAGCGTTACCGAAGGTGTAGGGAGCGGGATCGGAAAACGCCTGAATGTTGAAGTATTCCCCGACCGTCCGTCTGGAGGACGGCAAGGTGATGGATGCGCCGGGGACGACGTTGGGCCGGTTCGGCGTGCCCGTATTCGAAAAATCGGTGAAGTAGTAGACCGGGTTCAGCGGCGTTCCATCCTGAAAAGTCAGCACCGTTCCCAGCTTCCAGTTGGAGAAGACCGGCTTCAGAAAGGGCGCATTCGGCACAGCGTACGCCGCATTCACCGCAAGCCGCCGCCCGACGTTCGCAAAGGACAGTCCCCGATCGAGGTGAAGATTGCGTTCGTCCTGCGCGCCCGCGGAATCGTAAGAGCCGACGATCGGTGAATCCGCGTCGTCGATGGATTTCGACCAGACAAAACTGGCCAGAACCGTCAGACGGCTGGCCAGCCGCTTCTGGACTCTTGCCTGAAGCGAGTGGTAAATCGAGTTTGCCTCGTTCTCGCGCTCCACGATCGGGCCGAGCGTGGGGAATTCCAGAAGAGACTGCAGATCGCCCGGCCGCGGCGGCAGATTTTCACCGTCCATCGTGTGCAGCGCGGTGTTGTCCTGACGGAAGCGGCCAAGCCGGTTTCCTTTCGTGCCCACATAGGCCACTTCGAGTACGGTCCTGCCGGGGAGTTCGCTCTGAAATCCTCCCTGCCATTGCTGAATGTAAGGCGTTCTCGCGTTTGAATCGATGCCGCGCCAGGCCGGAAAGCCGCTGGTCGATGTCTGCGGGAACCCGTTCGCAGTGGTGAGGACAGGCGCGATGCCGTCGGCCTGGTTCTGCTGGCTTTGAATGCCGTTGAGAACCAGGTCGTAGATTTCGACCGCGATTTCCGGACTGTAATAGATTCCATAACCGGCGCGGAACGTGGTGGAGCGGCGGGTGAAGAAACCGCCCGGCAGACGCCATGCGACGCCGATGCGCG
>CAZXCO010000513.1:0-7572 GCA_964639095.1 uncultured Solibacteraceae bacterium | reverse complement strand
GGAGCCGAAATAATCCCAATAGGGAAGAGCCCATGTGGAGGGACCGCCCTGCTGGACAATATCCTCGCGGAGTTGCGCCTCGAGCGCCAGGAGATAGCCGCGATGCCAGGGGGGAAAGAACCAGCTCTGATGCTGGCATTGATCCCAGTAAGTCTCGACGGCGTTGGGCGACGGTAGTGGCGTCGTGGGAACCTTCGGTACGCCGGGGATGTATGCCCATCCGGGAAATTGGCCGGGGTCGTTTGCGGGCGTGACATATTCGCCGTGGATGGCGGCGAAAAACCACCAGCTCGCGGTATCGTTCAGTGCCCGGGCCATCATGGCTCGGACGCCGATTGCATACCAATACAGATCTTTATTGTCAAACGTTCCGGCATTATTCCAGGCATTTGCGCGCGTATAGGTCGCCATTTTTTCTCCAGTAGAACTCTTATATGGTGGCAGCGTTCCTCAGTTTACAGCCCGGATCCGCCGCGGAACGAGGATTGTTACGAATTATTGTTGCAATTTTCCGGAAGAACGGAAGAGTCTCGCTGCGCCGGCGTCTGCCCGAAAGGCGTTACTCTCCACCCCAGAATTCTTGCGGAATTTCCAAACAGATTTGGCGGACTTTTTGCGGAATTTGAGAGAGAGTCCAACAGCGAAGCCTGCCGACCTGCTACTGAGATACTCTGTGGCAATGGCACGGGCCGTAACGCCTCCACCTCCGCGCCTCCTGCAGATCGTCCAGGAACGTCTGAATCCGGAAGCCGAACCAGCGTACGGCAGGATCGAGGAGGAACTTGCGCATCTGTGTTCCCGCATGCATTGTCCAAACCGGTACGTAGCCCTTGCTTCCATCGACCTGCCGAGAGATGTCTGGTGGCTGAACACTTACTCTTCCCAGGCCGATGCAAACCGCGTGGCCCGATTTTATGAACGCAACACGGCCCTGACTGCAGCCATGCGCGAACTGGCCGAGGGCAAGAAGGGTCTGACGAGCGACCCGGTTGATCTGATGACGACCCTTCGCGACGACCTTAGTGACGATTCCGCATGGCGGATCGGCGAATTGCGGTTTGCTGTCATTCGCGAGATGCGCATACCCGTCAGGGCTGCGGGCGCCGTGTTTCAGGCCTCGGACGGCAGAGCGTTCGCGTTCGCCGCCGCTGCTGTGCGCGAGGAGGCTGACCGGTTCGCTGCTGCTATGGGTGGCGGCGCGCGACTGTTCGAGGTACGGCCCCAATGGAGTCTTCCCCACGACGACTGGGTGGTCCGTAATCCCCAGTTGTGGAGGCGGTAATGCGGGGTTTCGGCTTGCGCGGCCGAAAACTGTTCCCTTGCAGCGAACAACAGCATCCACCTTCATCCCGGCCTCGTGTTTGCCTTAGCGCGGATTCCCTGCTGCTGCGTCAAAACCCGCATATGTCCCGGATAAATAATCTTTGTTTCCGGCGATGCCACCCTGGCCCTGAAACTGCATCTGTGCAGTCGAGGGAACCGGAAACCATGTTTCAAGTGAATGTTCGGCATCTCGGGGGAGTCAGATTTGAAGTGGACGCCCGCGGCCATCGCGCGCTGTGCGATCAGCCCATCGGAAGCGGCGGGACTGATACAGGCATGACGCCGCCGGAATTTCTGCTGGGCGCGCTCGCCACCTGCGCCGCCTATTATGCGGCGGAGTATCTCAAAGCGCGGGGACTGTCGTGCGCGGGGCTCGAGGTGCGGGTGGATGCGGAAAAGGCCAGCAACCCTGCCCGGCTGGGCTGGTTCCACATCGAGGTGACGACGGCGCCCGTCGATGAGCGCAATCGCCAGGGCCTGTTGAACGCCGTCAGGAAATGCCTCATTCACAACACGCTGCTGAATGCCCCGCAGATCGAGATCGGAATCAACAGCACGCAGACCCCAGCGCTGGCGGCGTAACATCAGCCGCGTGATGATGGATCTCTGCCGCGGTTACAGGCCCGCAGAAATTCCGCGGCCGATCCATGACGGCGCATGGGAACCAATCGCGGCCGCCGCCCGCGATAGTATCCAATAGAGCCCCCTTCTGCGATCGCCGGGGTTTTCCTGTACTGACCAGGATCGCGTGGCAGGAACCTGTGGACGCTCTCGACCTCCATCGGCTGCAATTCGCCTTCACGATTACATTCCATTACCTCTTTCCACAACTGACCATGGGACTGGCGTTGCTCATGGTCGTGATGAAATCCATCGGCTTGAGAGCCGGTCGCGAAGCATATAACGATGCGACCCGTTTCTGGGCGCGTATCTTCGGAATTAACTTCGTCCTGGGAGTTGTCACGGGAATTCCCATGGAATTTCAGTTCGGCACGAACTGGTCACAGTTTGCGCGGCTCACGGGAGGCATTATCGGCCAGCCGCTCGCGATGGAAGGCGTTTTCTCCTTTTTTCTTGAGTCCGCTTTTCTCGGGCTATTTCTTTTCGGTGAGCGCCGGCTCTCCCGGAGAGCACATTGGTGGGCTGCCTTTCTGGTCTTCGCCGGCTCCTGGATATCCGGTTTTTTCATCATCGTCACGGATGCCTGGATGCAGCATCCCGTCGCGTACCATCTGCTTCCGAACGGCAACTTCGAACTGACCAGTTTTGCCGAGCTTCTGTTCAACCCGTGGGCCTGGATCGAATATGCCCACAACATGAGCGGCGCTGTGATCACGGGCGCCTTCGTGATGGCCGCAACAGGGGCCTTCTACGTCCTGGAAGAACGATTCGTGGCTCAGGGACACATCTTCCTGAAGGTGGGAGTGATCGCAGGGCTGGCGGCTTCGATTGTGCAGGTCTTTCCAACGGGTGATCTGCACGGCCGCTACATGGCCCGGCATCAGCCCGCCACCGTGGCCGGTATGGAAGCGTTGTTCAGAAGCGAAAGAGGCGCGCCTCTGGTGATCATCGGCCAGCCCAACGAGGAAACGGAGACCATAGACAATCCCCTCATCGTGAATCGGATTCTGAGCTTCCTCGTGTATGGCACCCCGTCCGCCGAGGTGGATGGCCTCGATCACTTTCCCCGCGATCAGTGGCCAACCAGTATCCCGTTGCTCTATTACGCGTACCACATCATGGTCGGTCTGGGCACGTGGTTCCTCGCCGTTATGTCGCTCGCCGCTTTTCTGCTGTGGCGCGGCAGACTATTCCATTCGCGGTGGGCGCTCTGGCCGCTGCTGCTGAGCTTTCCGCTGCCCTATATCGCGAACACAGCGGGCTGGATGACCGCTGAAATCGGTCGTCAACCGTGGCTGGTCTACGGCCTGCTTCGGACCGCCGCGGGATCGTCCAGGACGGTCTCAGCGGCCAATACGCTCTTCACCCTGCTTGGCTTTATGGGTCTCTACTCTCTGCTCGCCATACTCTTCATCGTTCTCGTTTACCGCGAACTCGAGCGGGGGCCTGACGTGCGCCCGGATGCGACGCCGCATGGCCCGCAGACGTTGACGGCGGCTCCGACCGGAGAGGCGGCCCGGTAATGGGAACAATCTGGTTCTGGATCGTGGCGGCGATGCTTACCGCCTATGTCGTCCTCGATGGTTTCGACATCGGGGCCGGAGTCCTTCATCTTTTTCTCGGAAGGAGCGAAGAAGACCGCCGGACCATCATTCGTACGATCGGTCCGGTATGGGACGGGAACGAGGTCTGGCTGATCGCCGCCGGCGGAACGCTCTATTTTGCGTTTCCTTTGCTCTATGCTTCGGCGTTCAGCGGATTCTACCTGGCGCTGATGATCGTGCTCTGGCTCCTCATTCTGCGAGCGCTGGGCATCGAAATGCGATCGCATATCGGCATTCGAGTCTGGCGGGAATTCTTTGATGGATGTTTTGCCCTGTCGAGCATTCTTCTGGCCGTCTTCTTTGGCGCGGCACTGGCGAATGTGATCCAAGGAGTTCCCCTCGCCCCGGATGGCTACTTCTTTCTGGCCCTCTGGACCAACTGGAGGGTGGGTCCCAACCCGGGTATTCTCGACTGGTACACCGTAATCGGAGGATTAGTCGGACTGGTTGCTCTCGCCGTTCACGGGTCCCTCTACATCGCTCTGAAAACCGAAGATTCCCTCCACGATCGGGCTACGTCTTTCTTCCGGACCTTATGGCCGGCACTCATTGTGCTTTCGGTTGCAAGCCTGATCGCGACCGTCGCCGTGCGCCCCTCGATGCTTGCGAACTACAGCCGCTACCCGGTCGCATTCCTCGTGCCTCTTTCGGTCGTGGCTTCTCTCGCGGGTATGTCTGTTTTTGTCTCGCGCGGCAAAGACCGGAAGGCTTTCCTCTGCTCCTGTCTGTATCTTGTCTCCATGATGACCGGAGCCGCCACAGGCTTATATCCGACGATGCTGCCGTCCAGCCGCGACTCGTCGGCCGGCATCACGATCGACCGGGCGCTCACCGGGAGCTACGCCGCTTCTGCCGGCTTGATCTGGTGGGCTTTTGGAATCCTGCTGGCCGTTGGTTATTTCGTTTTTGTTTACCGCATGTTCTCGGGAAAGGTGGGTAAGCAGGACGGACAGTATGGGCACTGAAACGAGGATGAGCGACTGGGGCCGGAGGCATTTGGCGCAACCTCAGGTGGATCTCATTCCGAGCGGCTGCCAACATGCTTATCTGAAACAGCGCGCTCAGGGGAAGCCTCCAGGCGCCATGAAGAGTCTCCACGACTGCACTAGGAAAACGTGATGACTGCCCCTAATACCGTGCGGTCCCCAACCGCTTGTATTGCTTCGCGCGTTCGGTCAATCGGGTATGTCGCCGAAATCATCGATTTCATGTCGATCACGCCCTTCTCCATCATTCTCACGTAACGCGGGATATCGCGCAGCATATTCAGCCCGCCCTGCTGACCCGAGTAGAAGTTCCGCCCACGGTTGGAGAATTGTGCCGCGTTGAAGCTCACGTTGCCGCGCCACGCCACGCCGAGCATCACGATATGGCCACCGGCACGCGTGAAGTCGAAGCTCTGTTGCAGCGGGAGGATGGCCGACGGATCCGGTCCCACTTCGACTTTGGGCGGAAACCAGTCGCTGCCAACAGCGTTAATCGTGAAGTCGGCGCCATCCGGCACAGCCAGACGGCCGTTGCCGGAGATGCGCCCACCGGCGAAGCGACGGTCGGTAACGCCCTTGCACAGCGAATGAATCCTGGCGACGAGTCCGTTGCCTTCCACGTTCGGATCGAGCGCTATCGTCCCGCCGACCTTCATCGCGATCTCACGCCGCGCCCGGATCGGCTCGATCACGATCACCTGGCCGGCATTGGCGAGCCGCGCGGCCTGGATCGCACCCATGCCCACCGGCCCGGCGCCCTGCACCACCACGCTCCATCCGGGTTCGATCTGCACCAGGTCGCGTCCGGCGGCCAGACCGGTGCCAACCGTGTCGCCGAGCAGGCTCAATTGCTCTGCCGGGAGATCGGTGAACACCGGGCAACAGTATTCCTCCGGCACCACCATCAGCTCGCTTAACCCGCCCAGGCCCGCCTGCTCGAAGATCTGCGTCCCGTCGGACATCTCGGCCAGCGGATGAGCCGGGGCGGTGTCGAGGAACTGGCACCAGTCAGCCCGGCCATGCAAACACTGGTAGCAGACGCCGCATTGCGGGGTTCCGGGAACCACCACCCGGTCACCCTTCTGGACGCGTTTGACGAGTGAACCGGCCTCTTCGACAACGCCCATGCCGGAGTGATTGGGGATGGACGCCTGGGCGACGTTCGCGGTGCTCAGCGCACCTCCCACGATGGTGTAGCAGACTGCGGAGGCCTGAGTACGAACCAGGACTTCGCGCGGCTGGATGGGGTGCAGCCGAAGCTCCTCGACCGAAGCCCCCGTGCCGTGCCGGACAAAAGCTCTGAAGCGCCGTCCGCCATTCGTTCCGGTAAGCTGTGCGGGCGCTTGTCCCGTTACGACCTGCGGGAGGAACGCCATACCACCGGCTGTTGCTGCCGCTCCTCCTTTAAGCATCTTGCGTCGCGAAATCGGCATTTTCGGGACCTCCAGAATGTTGCAAGAGAGTGCGAAAGGCGGCTCGGCGGCCGCGTTATTTGAGCCGCTGCGAATCCCTTTCGTTCTCGAGGCAGATCTCGTCCACAAGCTCGGTATTGATTGCGAGCCGCTGGTGCAATGTGACGGTCCACGGCCGGGTGTACGCCTTCGGGTCGTCGACCGTCACCCCGACATCGAGGTGGCCGTAGTCGGGCCGCCGGATTCGCTCCTGGACTTTGGCGGCCGATGTGATCATGCTGCCGTCGTTGTCGATCCACAGATCATCGCGAAACCCGGTCGAGTTCACAACAAGAGTATCGCCGTCCCATTTGGCGGAGGAGTAGCCCTGCCACGACGGGTTAGGATCTTTTGGCAGTGGCCGGCCATCGATAAAGATCTGCCGGTAGCCGGCATTCAACTCGTCGAGCACCACCAGGAGGCCAGGAGTTTGTACGAACTTGAGAAGGTGGGGCAGGCTGTAGGCGCGCAGAAAGGTGTCCGGAAGGCAAATCACATGCGGGTCGTCCTTCGCGTGGTCGGCCGTCCGTTCTTTCACGAGCGCGGCAAGCCACGGCTGGTAAGGCAAGCCCCCAGGCAGGCTCTCACCCATATTGATGCCGTCCTTGCCCATCGGCAGTTCCGACCCGCAGACCAGGGATTCGGGGTTTTGATTCCGGCAGAAGGTATTGTTCGTGAGCCAAATGCCCGAGAAATCCGGCTTGCCATCCGGACTCCGCGGAGCCGGCGCCGAGAGGTTGGGCTTTCCGTCAGCGGTTTTGGGAACGCCCGCGGTGGGGTATCGCAGCCACTGGGCCCACGCGGTTCCCGGCAGAGTCAGGACAAAGACCCACGCGACCGCGCTCGATGTCGAGCGGACGAGGGATTTACGCATGCATTTTGCCGCCACAGCAATGATCTTATTCTACGTCGATCCACAAGCTTCCGGCTGAGTTGCGCGAACTCGATCCATAAGAATCGCGGGAAGCGGATACGTAATATTTCCTGAGTCACTGACGGCGCCTGGCGGTTTCTGTAAAGTGTCCCGCTGAAGCCAATTATCCAGAGCAGGCGGATCGCTGAACCTGCGCGACCTTCCGAATGCAGATACCCGCCTCGGATATGACCGGCGAAAGGCGCAAATTCGACTTCCAATTAAGATGGAATCCCGACGACGCGCATGGAGGCGCCGATCTGACGTCAAGTCGCAGAGCCGGAACTCGCAGATCGGCATGGCATGAGCGGATGGGAACCATTCGTCTCGTCAAAAGGGGACCGATGCCCGGCCCTGGCATCCAGGACCTTGCGCCGCAGGATCTGAGGAGAACGCGCGCCCGGTCGCGCCATTCCGAAGGCGCGTGAGTTGGGTCGCCCGGCGCCAACAGAAGCTTTGGCATGCGATAAATGACACCACCGAACGGAGAGGGCGCCCACCGGGTTAGTCGACGGTGGGCGGCCATGCAGGACTAATCCGGACGCCGCGCATTATCCGGCACGATCGGAAATCGATTCCTGCCAGCGATATGATTCAGAAGGGCAGGATCCGTGGCCGCCAGTTTGAGACGTCGGCCGCAGCAGACCAGGAGATGAACCGGAAGGAAGCCGGTA